>JAYTXK010000102.1:0-3759 GCA_043743005.1 Ignavibacteriota bacterium | reverse complement strand
ATGTTTAAATTTCTTATACTAATTACATTTATTGTTTCAATCAATTCTCTTTCTTGTCAAAAAAAAGAATTGCCAAAAAATAATGTTCAAAATGAAATCTCTAACAAAGATTTTAATTATTTAACATATTTATCACAATTAAATTTACCTGAAAAACTTTCATTTTGTGGTGAAGAAGTACCACTATATAATGATGAAGTTAGAGAAAGAGCTGAAAGAGAATTTTATCTTTTACTTCAACAACCTGGGCAAATAATTATATATTTCAAGAGAGCAGGTAGATATTTTCCTACTTTTGAAAAAATATTGAAAGAGAAGAATTTACCTTCAGATTTGAAGTATTTAGCTGTAGCAGAAAGTGCATTATTTATGTCTCGTTCTGGAAAAGAAGCTGTTGGGCTATGGCAATTTATGACTGAAACTGGTAGAAAAATGGGATTAAGAATTGATGATTATGTAGATGAAAGAAGAAACCCTGAAAAAAGTACAAGAGCAGCTTTAGAATACTTGAAACAAGGGTATAATGCAAATAATAAATCATGGATGCTCGCAGCAGCAGGATACAATATGGGACATACTGGAGTAGGTAATAGTCTAAGCTTTCAAGATACAGATAATTTCTTTGATTTGTTTCTTAACGAAGAAACTTCTAGGTATATTTTTAGAATTGCAATAATAAAAGAAATAATGGACAATCCACAAAGGTATGGTATAAATACAAGTGCATTTTCAATTTATAAATCAGAAAAAACAAAAATAGTAAAAGTAAGCAGTGGAATTGAGAATTTAAATGAATGGGCAAAAAAACAAGGAACAACATATAAATATATAAAACTTCTCAATCCATGGATATTAAAACAATCCTTAAATTCACCTAAAGATCATTATGAAATAATAGTCCCAGTAATGTAAAATTTATTATATTAAATATTTTTATATAATTTAATTTGTTAAACAACGTTTTTGTATTTTTTGAATTTATAATTATTAAATGAGAATATTAGTAATAAATTGGCAAGATATTAAAAATCCATTCGGTGGTGGAGCAGAAGTACACCTACATGAAATTTTTAAAAGAATTGCATCAAAAGGTCATTATGTTGAATTATTCTCTTGTGAGATTGATGGTGAGCCTAATGATGAAGTAATTGATGGAATTCATATATTCAGAAAAGGCAAAAGAAGTACATTTAATTTTGGTGTCAAAAATATTTATAAAGATAAATATCAAAATGCAAATTTTGATATTGTTATAGATGACATTAATAAAATTCCTTTTTATACACCATTATATATTAAAAAACCTATATTAGCAATTAGTCACCATTTCTTTGGTACAAGTATTTTTAGAGAAGCAAATTTTGTTGCTGGTTTATATGTTTATCTTTCAGAAAAATTACTAAATTTTGTTTACAAAAAAACTCAATTTGTTGTTGTATCAGAAAGCACTTTAAGTGAATTTATAGATAGGGGATTTAATAAAGAAAACTTTTCCATTATTTATAATGCAATTGAACAAACTGAATATCCAATGCAAGTTTGTAAAAAAAATATTGATTTTACAATTACTTATTTTGGAAGACTAAAAAAATACAAAAGTGTAAATCATCTTTTCTATGCTTTTGCTAAAATACACAAAATTAATCCTAAAGCAAAGTTAGTAATAATTGGTCGTGGAGATTTTAAAGATAAATTAGAAAATCTTAGCCTAAGACTTGGTATAAATAATAATGTTACTTTTTATGGTTTTGTATCTAAAGATGAGAAATCTTTATTACTTAGTCAAAGTCATATTGTAGTTAATACTTCAATAAAAGAAGGTTGGGGAATTACAAATATAGAAGCAAATGCTTGTGGTACTCCAGTAATTTCAGCCAATGTACCTGGACTTAAAGATTCAGTTAAAAATGGCATATCAGGATTACTTTATGAATATGGAAATATAGAACAATTAACCAACACAATTGAAAAAGTTATGAAAGATAGTAATTTATTACAAACTTTGGAAGTAGGAGCTGTAGAATGGGCTAGTACATTTAGTTGGGATAAATCTGCAAATGAAATGCTTGATGAAATAGAAAAAGTAATAAAATCACATTTATAATTAAAAAAACAAAGCTGCCCTTTTGAGGCAGCTTTTTATTTTTGTATTTTCTAATTAAAAAATACTAAATTATTTTATTACAAACCAGCCAGTACCATGTATATAAATAAATGATGACCCTGTACCAATAGGTATTGTAACATTACTTCCTACAATAGTTACAATTACATTTAAAGCATTTGGGTTAATAATTCTAAGTGTTCTACCATTTTCGTTAGCAGTTAAGTTTGGTAATGCTCTTGCTGTTGCTGTTGAAGTAGTTATAACAACAATACTATAATTTCTAATGCTTGCGACATCAGTAAGTAAAGCATCAGAACCAAATGTGTTATTACAAGCTAAAGTTAAACCACCATTAACATTTACGATTCTTCCTGTTGTACCATCATCAAACACTTTTAAAGCAGTTGTGCCTGAAATACTTGCAGTTAATGCTTCAGAGCTTCCAACTAAAGTAGCATTTACATATAATCCACGGTTAGTTCCTCCAATAGTTGAACTTCCAAAAGATGAAGAAGTTGCAGCCAAATAAGGTATATTTCCAATAGATAAAGTATTAAATGAAGCACTATTTGCCAAAATACCACCGTTAGTTAATGTAATACTACCACTATTTGAAAAATAATTATCTGTAATAGTTAGACTTCCTGCATTTATATACAAGCCACCTGTAGTTATTTTAATACCTTTTGCAGCAGTTAGTGTACCAGTTCCTACTGATAAGTTACCAGTGATATTTGCACCTCCATTTGAAACAGTTAAACCGTTGGCAGATGTTAAAGTACCAGAAGTTGACATTGATCCATTAATAACTAAGTCTTTTAGAGTAGTTATTCCTGATGATGTTATATCTTTAGCACTAATTAATACAGAAGAAGTAATGTTTGGAGCAGATAAACTTGTAGTACCAGTAGCAGTAGTGAAATTTAAAGTAGCAATAGTACCAGTAGTAGCATTTACAGTAGGAGCATTAACAGAACTAGTAAAATTTGCGTTCGATACTGCCAAAGGAGTCGATTCGTGAATTGTTCTTACATATAAATCAGTAGTATTTACAATAGGTGAAGTAAAACTAATGGTTGCTGAGCCAATACCTGTAGTTAAATTATTAGAGCTTTCACTATCCATAAAAGCATTAGTTAAATTTGCCAATGGAGATGTAATACTTGTTGTAGAAGAAGTTGTACCAGTTACTAATGTATTAATATTTGCATTTATACTATTCAATCCAACATTAAATCTTGGTACTTGGTTGAATGTTGCAGAGGCATTTATAGTTAAATTATCAGAACCTGCATCTCCAATAATAGTATTTCCTTTGTTTAAAACATCACTATTATTTGTAACAATGTTATTAGTTACAACTTGTCCATTATTAGTTTGAGTATTTGTTAATTCCAAAAGTCCTTTGAATGTAGATGACGCAGAATTTACGATGAATGTTCCATTATCAAATACACTATTTCCTAATATATTTGAACCTCCACCAATTACTAATAAACCTTGATTCGAGGTTATTGATCCCGAAGCATTTATGCCACTTGCATTTGTTACAGTTGATGTGATTGTACCTAAAGTTAAAGTATTTATGTTTGCATTTGTTCCATTTATTTGTGGAGAATTTAAACTAATTGTTGAAGTTGAGATTCCAGCAA
>JAYTXK010000101.1:0-2197 GCA_043743005.1 Ignavibacteriota bacterium | reverse complement strand
ATTATTGAGATTTGAAAATTTAAATGATACTGCAAACTTTAATTTTAATTTGTATTTTCAAGAACCTGCAAATTCATATAGTTTTAATTTAATGCCTTATGGATATTCATCTATGAGAAAAATATTTAGAAACAATATTCCATTTACTAATGACACATTAGATGTTATTACTGCCTATACTAATTTCCCTAAAGCAACAAAACATAACTTAGATATTACACCTTGCACAATATTTATGTCAAATTCAAATCAAGATGGATTTAGTCCAATAGGCAAAACTGAATATTATTATAAATTTCAAGCTGATAATTATTTATGTCCTAAAATGTTTGTATATAAAGGCTTATCATCTAATTGTATAAGTTATGCTTCACCAAGCCCATACATTATTGATAAAGATGAATATATTACTTTCAATACTCCTTGCCCAGCAAAAACATTTGATAAAGAAAAACCTACTCTAACTATTTTTAATCAAGAAATGATTCCAGTTTTATCAGAAAACTTGGAGGTAACTCTTGACAAAGATTATAATAGAATAGCTGTATGGAGTGATAAAAATAAATTACTTACAAGTGGTGTATATTTATATTCTTTGCTTTATAAAGATAATAATGTTTTTGGTAAATTTACTGCAATTAGAAAATAATGAAACTAAATTTTGAAGAATTAAAAGATTTATCAAATATCTATTCTAAATTATTTCCAATTGAAAATTTAAAAGATGCATATAATTTTTGTGAAAAATTATCAATTTCACATTATGAAAATTTTCCAGTTGGTTCATTAATTATACCTTCGAAAATCAGAAAACATTTTTTTGCAATTTACTCATTTGCAAGGCTTGCTGATGATTTATCTGATGAATATATAGAAATTAGTTCTAAAATAAGGACTGAAGTTTTAGATGAGTTATCTAATTCATTAGCAAACTTAAATAAAATAGATAATTCATTAAACAAAAATCCTATTTTATTTGCACTTTTGGATACAATTGAAAAATTTAAAATAGATAAATTAATATTAAGCAGACTCTTAATTGCATTCAAAAGAGATATTGAAAGAGAAAATTTAAATAATTCTAATCAAATTAATAATTATGATGATTTAATAGATTATTGCACATATTCGGCAAATCCTATTGGTGAATTGGTATTAATTTTATTTAGCGAAAACTCAACTTCGAATATAGAAAGGTCAAATAATATTTGTTCTGCTTTACAATTAATTAATTTTTGGCAAGATTTATCAATAGATTTAAAGAATAATAGAAATTTTATTCCACAAGAATTAATAATAAATTACGATTTAGACAAAGAAAGTTTGCTTTTACAAAAAGAAAATCTTAATTTTGATAAATTATTGAGTGAATTATTTAATTTTACAGAAGCAACTCTTCTTTCAGGTATTTTTTTAATTAAGTCTGTAAAATCAATTAGACTTAAATTTGAACTTGCAATTACTTATGAAGCTGGTTTTCAAATGCTAAATAAATGTAGAAAGTTGGGTACTTCTTTAATAACTGAAAGACCTAAATTAGATAAAAAAGATTATATATTAATTATTATTAAATCTCTTATTTTTCATAGAGTTTTTATTTAATGCAAGCATTATCACAAATAGATCTTGCTAATTATGAGCAAGTAAGCCCTCCTATAATAGAGAAATCAAATTTTCTTTATTCATTTTCATTTCTTCCACCAGAAGAGAGAATGGCAATAAATTCTATTTATGCTTTTTGTAGTTATATTGATGATATTGTTGATAGTACTCCTACTTCTTCACAACTTATTTTGGATAAAAAATTAGCGAGACTTAGCTGGTGGGAAAAAGAAATAGATAAAATTTATGAATTTAAAGATCATAACCCTTTAATCCAAAGATTTTCTAATGTAATAGAACGTTTTGTAATCCCTAAACAGTATTTTTTAGTATTAATTGATGGTTGTAGAAGAGATTTAGTTCAAAATAGATATGAAACATATAGCGAATTAAAAGAATATTGCTATTGTGTTGCAAGTACAGTAGGGCTAATGTCAATTGAAATATTTGGGTATAAATATGAAGAAACTAAAAATTATGCTATAAATTTAGG
This sequence comes from Ignavibacteriota bacterium, assembly GCA_043743005.1. Lineage (GTDB taxonomy): Bacteria > Bacteroidota > Ignavibacteria > Kapaibacteriales > UBA2268 > JAPLFM01. The sequence continues at coordinate 102 of JAYTXK010000101.1, read as the reverse complement.
CTATGCTCTGCAACTTACAAATATTTTACGTGATATTAAATTTGATAAGGATAGGGGATATATCTATATACCCAAAGAAGATATGGATAAATTCAATTATTC
>JAYTXK010000100.1:0-3652 GCA_043743005.1 Ignavibacteriota bacterium | reverse complement strand
ATGATTGGAGGTTTAAAAGACGATAAAGTTACAATTTATGGAACTGGTACTTCAATTGAACTAAATTCTTTTGTCGATTCTTTATTTGCTTCAAGTTTTAAACTAACTAAAATGCCAACAGGAAATGGACCAAGTGATAATGCTTCTTTTTATAAAAAAGGTTTACCTGTATTACACTTTTATACAAATACAAATAACTTATATCATACACCTCAAGACGATTGGGATAAATTAAACTACTCTGGGATGGATAATATTGTTAACAAAATTGAATCTTTACTTTATAAACTTGACAAAATCAACAAATTGAATTTTACAAAGGTAGATTGATTTTTTAATTGATTAAAATTTTATAGTTTTAATTTTTTAAAAATGCTTTCAGGAATGTTTCTAATAATAAACATTATTAATTTCCAAAAACTTGGAAGATAAACTATATCTTTTTTAGTTTCAATACTATTAAAAATTAACTTTCCAATTAATTCTGGTTTTACCATCAATGGACTTTTTGGTAAATTAGCTGTCATTTGAGTTAATACCATTCCAGGTTTTATTGTAATTACATTTACACCAAATTCAAATAATCTATTTCTCAATCCTTGTAAATACAAACTAACTGCACCTTTTGCAGAACCATAAATGAAATTACTTTGTCTTCCTCTATCTCCAGCAACAGAAGTAATAACTGCAATTGTTCCTGATTTCTGAATCTCAAAATAGTTTGATAAAACTGAACATAAAGAAATATAACTATTGCAATTTATTTCAAATTCTTTAATTGCCAATAAATTATTTTTTCTTATATTTTCATTATCTGGTAAAGTTCCGTGTCCAATAATAGCAATATCAAAATGTCCTAATTTTTGATAAGCATCGTCAATTACTAATGAATGTTTAGTATAATCAATAGCATCACATGTTTCAGTAAATACATTATCAGCACCTCTGGCTAATAAATCAGCTTTTACTATCTCTAATTTATTAAAATCCTTAGCAACTAAATAAAATTCTGAATTGATATTTGCATATAATTTTATAGTTTCTTGAACTATATGAGAAGTAGCACCAAAAACAAATATTTTTTTCATAAAATTCCCTATAATTCAATAATTTAAGTCATAACTCTTTTCCAAAAATCAGAAGTAAATTTTGGATCAATTAATCTACAAAATTCATCTAAATTTGGATAAAATGATTTAAAATCATTTCCACTCATTCTTGCATCTTTTGCTGGGTAAATTCTCCCACCAGCATTTTTAACAATTATATCAATTTTCTTTAATAAATCAAAAGTTTTTAGTCCATCAATTCTAAAATCTATTGCCATTGTAATTCCAGATTGAGGAAAAGAAAGCAATCCTGGTGATTTGATTTTCCCAAAAGACTTTAAAACAGTTAAAAAAGATGACTTACCAGAATCTACAATCTCTTTTAATATTGAGTTTAAAATAATTTTATCATTTTCAAATGGTATCACAAATTGATATTGTAAAAATCCATTTTTACCATAAGCTTTGTTCCAACCATCAACTGCATCTAAAGGATAAAAAAACGGATTATAATGAATTATACTTTTTAAATTTTTTGAAAATTGCTTATTATAATATAAAAAATTAAATGACTTTACAGAAAGTTTGTTGATAAATGGTGCATCAAATGGGAAAGGTAAGGTTTTATCTGCAAATGGTTTAGATGGGTTACTTAATGTTTTATTATGATTACCTCTCATATATAAACCTCGCCCCATATTTTTACCACTTGTAGTGCAATCTATCCAAGATACAGTGTAATCAAATGATTTTTCAGATTCAATATTCAAATCAAAGAACGAATTAAGATTTTTGAATTTAATTGATTCGTAATCTATAAATGGATTTTTTATTTTCAAACATTTGAATTCCACCCAATTTATTAATCCAGTTAAGCCTAATCCACCAATAGTAGCATTAAATAATTCGGTATTTTGCATTGGACTACAAGTATAATAATTACCATCTGATCTTAAAATACTAAATTCTGTAATATGACATCCAAAAGTACCTGCAATATGATGATTTTTACCATGAATATCATTTGCCACTGCACCTGCTATAGTTACATATTTTGTACCGGGAGTAACAGGTAGAAACCAACCACGAGGAACAAGAAATTCCAAAGCTTGTTCAAACGTAAATCCTGCTTCACATTTTATTATTCCAGAATGTTCATCAAAAGAGATTATATGATTTAATCCATTACATTTGATTGCAGTACCATTAGAAATCAAACATGAATCACCATAGCTTTTTGCATTTCCAATAGCTAAAATATCACTTTCTATGCTTCTAATGAGATTTAATTCATCACCTTTCCAAAATAAATTAATAACTTCTTTTGGGGTAGCTTTGGGGTATCTTCCAAATGATTCATAATTCATTTTAAATTGTTGCTCCAATAGCTAAAACAAAAATAATAAGATATACAATATAGCTAATTTTATCTTTTGAAGCAAATACTATTGGATCATCTGACATTTGTCCACGTGTAGCTAAAAACCAAATCCTTGTAACCCAAAATAGTAAAAGAGGTGCAATTCCCCAAAGAAAAGTTGGGTTCTTATAGAGTGATACCACTTGCTCGGAATTAACATAGAGTGAAAAAACTAAAACTGCCAAAAACCCAGAACTAGGACCAAAACCCATTAATAAATTCATATCTTCAATATGATAGCCTCTACCACTTGTTTTAATTTTATTTTCACTTTTCATCAACAAAAGTTCAGTATATCTTTTCAATACAGCCAAACTTAAAAATAAAAACATTGTAAATGCTAATAACCAGTGTGAAAGTGGAGTATTTGTAGCTGCTCCACCAGCTATAATTCTAATTGTATATAAACTTGCTAAAACTAAAATATCTAAAATAGGAATTTTTTTTAAGGTAAATGAATATGCAGTTGTTGTAATATAATAAGTCAATAAAATAAAACAAAACTTCCAATTTAAAAATGAAATTGATATTGTAAAACTTATTAAAAGTAGTAGAAATGCAAATATTACTCCATTTTTTAAATTCATATCTCCAGAAGCTAAAGGTCTAAATTTCTTTCTTGGATGCAGCCTATCACTTTCCAAATCTAACAAATCATTTGTAAGATAAACTGAAGATGCTGTAAAACTAAAAGCGAAAAATGCAATCAAAGAACTTATAAATGAAAAATCATTTCCAATTTTATGTGCTAATAGTAAAGGCAGAAAAATTAGTATATTCTTTACCCATTGATAAACTCTTATACTCTTAATAAATGTTTTTATTGTACTTATTTTTTTAGTATATATTTTTTCAATTAAAGTAATTTTCTCTGCTTTTTCTATAAAAGACTTGTTGTTTGAAACAACAATTCCAGCACTTGCAGATTGCCATACTTTCAAATCAGGAGTAGTATCACCAGCATAAACAAATTCTTTTTCGCCAAACATTTTTACCAAAAAGTCTCTTTTATTTTCTCCTTTTAAGTTTACATCTTTTTTTGTACCATAAACTTCATCAAAAATATTTAAATAATTTCCAACTTTGTCAGCAATTGATTGTAAACTTGCAGTGATTAATATTGTTTTTCTTCCATTTGCTCTTTCTGATTTTATATAATCAATTAGTTCTAAATTATAAGGCA
>JAYTXK010000099.1:0-2177 GCA_043743005.1 Ignavibacteriota bacterium | reverse complement strand
AATTAATAATAGATGCTATTTCAACTACTAATGGTGCTGTTGGAAGAATGCAAAGAATAAATCTCACAAATGGTGCCGTTGGAATTATAGATTATGCTCATACTCCTGACGCATTAGAAAAAGCATTAATTGCAACAAGAGAAGTTTTGAATATTTCAAACACAAATAGCAAACTCATTTCAGTATTTGGTTGTGGCGGTAATAGAGATAAATCTAAAAGACCTATTATGGGTAGAATTTCAACTGAAATCGCTGATATAACTATTCTAACAAGTGATAATCCGAGGAATGAAGATTCAGAAACTATTCTTGATGAAATTGAAACAGGAGTTCAAGATAATAAATTATATTTTAGAATTTCTGATAGATTAGATGCAATTAATAAGGCTTATGAGCTTTCTGAAAGTGGCGATATAATACTTTTAGCAGGAAAAGGACATGAAAATTATCAAATAATAGGAAATGAAAAAGTTCATTTTAGTGATATAAAACAAATGGAAAATTTTGTTAAATAAAATCAAATTATATTTAAATTCAATTATATATAATTGCTTATAAAAACATTGATTTTAGCTATATTTGTAAATAATACTTTTGAAAAATTTGAAAAATTAAATAAAATAGGTAAATTATGGAACAAGGTATTTGCTTTGGTGGTATTCCAGCAAGAGTACCAAATAATACAATGGGAATTAGAGGGTATGATTATGTTGAATTTTACGTTGGCTCTGCGAAGATGGTTGCCTACTGGCATGCAAAATGTCTGGGTTTAGACATTGTTGCATATTCAGGACCAGAAACAGGAGTTAGAGATAGGTGTTCTTATCTACTTGCTTCACCATCAAATATGAAAATTGTTATCACTTCTACTTTACAGCCTTCCACTTATGAAATTACTAATTTTCAAGCAAAACATGGTGATGGAGTTAAAAGGTGGTCTGTTGAAGTAGTTGATGTTAAAGAAACATTTACAAAAGCAGTTTTAAATGGTGCTGTGCCAATTAAAAAGCCTTATCAAATTTCTGACAAAGATGGCTTTGTTGAAAAAGCTGCAATTAGATTATATGATGATACTGAAATTCAATTCGTCAATTATGATAATTACAAAGGCTTGTTTATGCCTCATTTTGAAGCACCAATTCAAGATATTAAATTTGAAAGAAATGAAACTGGTTTGAAATATATTGATCACATTGTTGGTAATGTGCATATTAATGAAATGGATCATTGGGCTGATTATATCAACAAATCTCTTGATTTTGAAACTTTCATACATTTTGGACCCGGTGATATTTCTACTAAATATTCTGCTTTACTTTCAAAAGTAGTACGTTCTAAAGATTCAATTATCAAAAACCCTATTAACGAGCCTTTGGAAGCTGCCAAAAAATCACAAATTGATGAATTTACAGAGCAGTATTATGGTTCTGGGATTCAGCATGTTGCCCTTGCAACCACTGATATTATCACTACTATAAAAAATCTTAGAGCAAATGGAGTAGAATTTCTTTCTGTTCCAGATACATATTATGATGCTCTTGCACAAAAAGATTTTGGATTAGATGAAGACATAAATGAACTAAAAGAACATGGCATCTTGTGTGATGTTGAAGGTAAAGGCTATTTATTACAACTTTTCACTAAACCAATTTTTGATAGACCTACTTTCTTTTATGAAATTATTCAAAGAAGAAAAGGAGCAACTGGCTTTGGTCAAGGAAATTTCTTAGCTTTATTTGAATCTATTGAAAGAGATCAAGAGCTTAGAGGTAATCTAACAGCTTTTTGATTATTATTTAGTTAATTATAATATGCAAAGGGTCAATCGATCTTTTGCATTTTTTTAACCTAAGTGTTTGGTATTGGCCTGCCAGATTACATTGCTGACCTCACCCCAAACCCCTCTCCACGACTGGAGATGGGCTTAAATTAACTTATTTTCTTTGCAGTCTTTTGCAGTAAATTGCTATATTTTTTAGTGTCAACCTGAACTTGATTGCGAGCATAAGTGTTTGGTATTAGTTTTTCGAAATAAACTGCAGACCTCACCCCAAACCCCTCTCCACGTCTGGAGATGGGCTTAATTTACATATCCACTGCAAGTGTAACCATTATATTTATCAAAGACTTAACAAAAATCTTAGCAGTAATTGCAGTGAATTAAGCTATTTCTTAGG
>JAYTXK010000098.1:0-6327 GCA_043743005.1 Ignavibacteriota bacterium | reverse complement strand
GTACTGCAGACTTTTTGGAATTTGCTGAATTATTAGCTTATGATGCTCTTGAAAGAGATGAATCATGTGGTGCTCATTATAGAGAAGAACATATCCATCCAGATGGCGAAGCCAAACGTGATGATGAAAATTTTGCTCATGTTGCAGCTTGGGAATACAATGGTGAAAACACTAAACCAACAAGACATCAAGAGCAATTAAATTTTGAAAATGTTCATTTAGCTGTTAGAAGTTATAAATAAATTTTGTTCCAAACACCCTAAATTAAATAATTAGGTATTAAATAATGAAACTTAAATTAAATATTTGGCGACAAAAAAACGCTAAAACTGATGGTAAAATGACAAGCTATCAGCTTGACCATGTTGAAGAAGATATGTCATTTCTTGAGATGCTCGATGTTTTAAATGAAGATTTGATTTTGAAAGGTGATGAGCCTGTTGCATTTGACCACGATTGCAGAGAAGGAATTTGTGGTGCTTGTTCTATGACAATCAATGGTACACCTCATGGACCTGAAAAGGAAACTACTACTTGTCAATTGCACATGAGAAAATTCAAAGATGGTCAAACTATTAACATAGAACCATTTAGAGCAAAAGCATTTCCTGTTATAAAAGATTTAGTAGTTGACCGAAGTGCATTTGATAGAATTATGCAAAAAGGTGGGTATATTTCTGTAAGAACTGGACAGGCACAAGATGCAAATTCAATTCCTATTAGCAAAAGAAATGCTGATTTGGCTATGGATGCAGCTGCTTGTATTGGCTGTGGTGCATGCGTGGCAGCTTGCCCTAATGGAGCTGCAATGCTATTTGTTTCTGCAAAAGTAAATCAATTTGCACTTTTGCCTCAAGGGCAAATTGAAAGAAAAGAACGTGTAATTGGAATGGTTAATCAAATGGAAAATGAAGGATTTGGAGCTTGTACAAATCACTTTGAATGTGAAGCAGCTTGTCCTAAATCAATTTCTGTAAAATTCATTGCCAAACTTAATACAGAATATCTCAAAGCGACACTAACTAAAAATAGTTTTTAAAAATAATTCCTTTATTAAATAAAAAAAAGAAGTTGACTAAATTGCCAACTTCTTTTTTTTTAGTAATTTATAAATTATGTAATTTAAAAATCAGGTGCTTTGTTTAAAGGCATTGTTAACATAACTATATTACCATCTTCACCAATAGAATCAACATTCATAGAACCATTCATTCTTCTAATGTTTGATTCAACGATTGCAAGATCGAGCATAATATCTCTTTGGTCATATTTCAATGCTTCAATGATGTGATTTTTGTTGTCTTTATAAACCTTAATTAGCTCTTCTACTAAGGCATTTTCACTACTTAATATTTGAATTTCAGTTGCTCCTTCATGAGTATTTTCTTGAACACTTATTGTAAAGTTACATACTTTCAAACCAGAAGATAAAGCGTCATATACTTTTACTAATGCTTCTGATAATACATGTTTATCGCCAACTAATCTTGCAGGCTTGCCATCTTCATTATTTATTTCAACATTTATTTGAACACCTGAAGTAATATACTTATCCATTTTTTTATTAGCTTCTTCTACAACTTGATCAAAATGTATGGTCGAAATATCTACAGAATTTTGAGCATCACTTTGAAGAGATCTATCAACTAAATCGGAAACGAATGTAAATAATTCATCAGTGGATTCTTCAGCCAAACCAATAAATGAATCAAGCTCTTCTTCAGTTTCATACATTTTGCCTGAAACTAATTGTAAATAACCAACAATACCTGTAAGTGAGTTACGAAGTTGGTGACCCAATTTAACCATAAAGTATGTCTTAGATTCACTAGCTTCTCTTGCAAATTGTTCAGCAAGCATTATTTGTTTGTTTCTAAGTTTGGATTGTTCTTCAGCAAGTTTTTCTAAAGTAACATCTCTACCAATAGAATATATTAGTTTATCAGATTTAGAAACTGTAAAACTCCAATTTATCCATTTGACAGTGCCATCATTAGATTTCATTTGAAGATCAATTCTTTCTGTAAATTCTTGTTGTTCGTTGTTTTTAAGGTTATTAAAGTAGTTTTTACCTTCATCATCATTAAATAGAGTTTCGATTGAATTTCCAATTAACTGATCAGGAGATAAATCAAATAAATTAATTGAAGCAGGGTTCATAGTTTTCCACAAACCGTCAAAATCAAGCATTGCGATAATATCTTGAGAAGAGTCAACAATACGTCTTTGATCTCTGGTAATTCTTTCAGCTAAGTCCAATGCTCTTGCTCGGCTTGTTATAACTGACAAGATAAACCCAAATAACATAAGTGAAGTTATTACAGCTCCACCAAAAGCTAAATTTGGTAAATATGCTTGCCATTCGCCACCAAAATTAGGTACAGTAGCAAAATGAATTTTTACTTTTCTATTTGCTAATTTAAAATCAAGATCTTCAGAAATTAAAGGAATATTTGAATTGCTTAGATTTAGACTTTTAACACTATTTTTAGACTTGAAAACAACAATTTCTTTACCATTTTCATCTAAATCAGTTAAAGAAAATTGTATTGTAGAATCTGTTGCAATACCTTTGCCAAGAGCTTCTTGAAAAAAAGTTTCAGCATCTAATTCCATAACAATAAATGCAGAAAGATTTTTTTGTCTTTCGCTAACATTTGTAATTGGAGTGTCTTTTTTATAAGCAGGAGCGAATATATAAAATCCTAAAGTATCTTTTCTGATATTTGAGAAATTAGAAGCAACAATTAAATTATTATCTTTAGCTTCATCAATATTTTTTCTTGAATTAGGATCAGCACCAAAATCATACCCACTTTGTTGTATATTTTTCTCAAAAGGGAATAAATATTGAACTATATAATAATCATCTCTTTTACCGGGAGGAGTAAGTTTAATATCATAATAGCCTTGAGTTTTAGCACCATATATGAAATCTTCAAGCCCAGAATTTGGAGTGTGATATACATAGTTAATACAGATTATTGAGCTATAAGTACTAACAGGTACAGAAGCATTTAATTCAAAAATATCTCTAACAACATAAGTTCTTACAAAAAGATTTCTCATAGAATTAATAATCTGCAATTTAGTATTATAACCTTGGTCAAATCTAGTCATTACAGAAGTAACAGCTTTATCATAAGCTGATTTATTATTATCTTTTACGGTATTTTGTACAAAATTCCTAACAAATACACTTAGAGCTAAAGTTACGATTAAAATAATAAAAGCAGGGTAAGTTTTAGATAATTTAAAAGCACCGCCACTTTTACCTTTCGAAGCATCTTTCATTACTTTTTCATAAGAAGATGTTGGATTTGGTTGATTAGCCATTTATCTCTCAAAAAATAATAATGTAAATTAATTATTCGAAATTGAATCAAATATTGCTTTTACTTCAGATACAAATGTTGCTGTATTAACTGGCTTAGCAATATATGAATCAAAACCTAATTGTATAAATCGTTCTCTATCATTAGCTTGAGCAAATCCAGTTACAGCAATAATTGGAGATTTTCCTACAGTTGGCAAATCTCTTACCATTGAAATTAATTCAGTTCCATTTAAATCAGGTAATAATATGTCCATAATTATTCCAGAAACTGAATGTTCTTTTAAATAATCAACTGCAGAAAAACCATCAGGGAAATCTACTGTTTCATAACCTGCTTTTTTCAAAATTGTGCAAAATAACCTTCTAATTGGTGTATTATCTTCTATTACACAAATTGGCAATACTGTTTCACTCATTTATTCACCATCAATTAATTAATTTATTTCTATTTGATTTTTTTAATAAAGTAAATTACAAATAATCAAGAAATATATAAACATATTTTTTTAATTTAATGTAAATATTATGGTTTTACTGTAATTTCTACTCTACGGTTTTTTCTTCTACCATCTTCAGAATTGTTATCATCAAGTGGTTTTCTGGCTCCAAACCCTCTAATAAATATTTGAGTTAGTTTGATTGACTTACTTTGCAGGTATTTTAACCCTATTTTTGCCCTATCATCAGACCTTTTTTGAAGCTCATCTGGAGTTCCTCTATTATCTGAATGACCATCAATTATTACACTTGCTTTGGGGTGAGCTATTAAATATAATGCTACAGAATTTAAATATTCTTTCATACCCGATGGCATTCCAGTAGCACTTTCAGTGCTATAAAAGAATTTTTTCAACTTCAAAAGATCTTCGTCTGGAACAACTTTTACTTTTTCAACTTGTGGTTCGTCTTTTTTCTGTTCTGCCATTTCTTTAGAAAATACTGGCTCTTCTTTTATTTGTTCAACAATTTCAGGAATAGCTCTATATTCAATTTCTGAAGATTGAGTTAGTTCTTGTTTTGTAAAACCTGAATAATTTACTCCTCTATCTATTTGTGCAGAAGCCAAAACATCAAGTTTTTCTTTTGCTTCTGGATTATATTTCAATGTGTCTAAATATTCTTTATCTTGGCTAAACTTAACACTCAAGCCAAATTTAAAATCAATTGATGATAAAGTAGGATTGCTTATCCCATCTGCATTTTTGTTGAACATTGCAGTTCCAGTACCAATAGTTGCATAAGGAGCAAGCACTACCCTATTGCCTTTATTGTAGTCTAAAACAAACAAATCATAACCTACCCCAAAATAAGCTCCAAATCTTGTTTTAATTGGAGTTAAGTCAAATTTTCTTGTATCAATAATTGGATCTGGATTATTTTGGTATCTTATATGGTGAATGAAAGATGATTTTAAAAAATTTATATCTATCCCCATTAGAAAATAAAAGTTTTGATATAAATTTAATCTTAATGAAGGATAGAAAGAGTAGTAATCGATACTACTTTTGCTTTGTGGGTTTGTGGTTTGAAATGTATTTGGTGAAGTATTACCAAATGAATTTACTAAATCAATTTTGTCACTTGATGCACTAACGGTTCTTAAATTTGAAATATAACTTCTCAAGCTTATCCCCCATTCCCCTCCAGCTGGTTGATACTCTGTAAATATTCCATAATCTTGAACTCCACCACCCATTCCACCACTTAGCTGATACTCTGGATTTTTTAGTGGGTCAGTAAGTCTATTTGGGTCTTGTGGCATATATATACTGCCATAATATTTTTGTAAATTTCCACCAGCAGTTAATCCTACCCACCAAGTACCAAAGGTTCTTCTAATTTTTAGAGTATCGTTGTTATCTAAGTTATTCCTTTCAAATAATTCCCCCAAGTCTGCTTGAGCAAAAATATTTGAAATACATAATAAGAAAACAAAGATAAAAAGATAATATTTAAGTAGTGGTTTTATCAATTTAACTATTTTCAAAAAATAAAAATGTAATATAACTATAATTTTATAATATATAGTAAAAGTCACAAAATCAAGACTTCTCTATGGAGGAGAGATAGAATGAAGACAGATTTCGATTATTATAAAAAACAAAATCCTAACGATACATAGTAAGCCTCAAACTTGCTTGAGAAGACTCAACTGTTTTATCTTTAATGGGTGTTGCAAAAAATCGCAAATCGTACAAACCTTGTGATGCAAATTCAGGCATATTCAAATCAAAAGTATGAGTACCCTTGAGTGTAAATTGATCTTTGAATAAATTCTTTACTTCTTTTCCAGTCAAATCAAATACTATCGCAGAAAGATAAACATCATCATCAACATCATATTCTACCAAAGTTTGCCTTTGGAATGGATTTGGACTGGCTAAAGCTGTTGCAATTACTGCATTTGGCATTACAAATTTAGCAAAACCTTTTTGAGGTGTATATTTATTACCAGCATAATCATAGTATTCTAATTTATAATAATAACAAGCGTTTCTAACTAAAGCAGTATCATTAAAAGTATAACTTGATAATTTTACACTATTGCCTTGACCTTTTAATAATAAATCCTCTTTATTAGTACCAGCATTTGCATAATCACCAACTTTAAAATTATAAACTACTTCTTCAGCAACTAAACCACTATAAAAATCACTATATCTTGTAATTTTAAATCCTTTACAATTTGTTTCTGTAAAAGTTTCCCATTCTAACCTAACCTTTGTACCACCAAGATAATTTGCTCTGAAAAACCTTATTTGAAATCCTGGCTTTTTAACAGTATCATTTTTATAATCAGCTATACCATCTCTTGGGTTTGTCAAATCAATATTGTCATCTGAGGTATAATACCTATCTCCTACTTTTACTGAGTCAATTGGATTATCGGTTTTATAGGCAACTGCATTATAAAAATCAGTAGGCTTTTTCCACAAAACTTTTAGACCTAAAGTATCAGTCATATTTTCAGGTAATGAAAGTCCATCAAT
>JAYTXK010000097.1:0-15003 GCA_043743005.1 Ignavibacteriota bacterium | reverse complement strand
ATTTACTGCAATTACTGCAAAGATTTTTGTTAAGTGCTTGATAAATATCAAAATGATTTTGCAGTGATTTTTCTTAAATTCCCCTTTTTTAGAAGGGGTGGATTGCGAAGCAAGACGGGGTAGTTCTTAAAATTTGTTGTTTGCTCCTCAAAGTTTTAACTACAACCCCTCTCTTAGTCTCTCCCCGGTGGGGCGAGAAACAAGAAAAATAGCGTAATTTACTGCAATTACTGCAAAGATTTTTGTTAAGTGCTTGATATATATAGATATTACAATTGCAGTAGATATTATATTAAAATTCCCCTCTCCTTAGGCTATGCCTAAATTGAGTGGGAAATTGCGACAGCAATTTGGGACTAATTAAGTTGACGGGGTGTTAAAATGCTCTTTGAAATGCAAAAGCCAGTAAAAACCTGAATCAAGACACAATCGTGTCAAGTTCAGGTTGACAGCCAAAGAAATAGCGAAATTTACTGCAATTACTGCAAAGATTTTTGTTAAGTGCTTGATATATATAGATGTTACAATTGCAGTAGATTTTCTCCCTTATTGCAAGTGAGATGTCAGCTTGATTACAGAGGGTTTTTCTTAATTAGTTCTTTGAAATACAAATGCAAAACACTGAGGCACCTCTTAGGGTCATTCGACATTTCGGAGTGACAAAGAAACAGTTCCTCCCCATTCATAAACTATAATATCGAACATTTACAATAAATACTATTCAAAAAGCGTTGATACTTAGTTATAATTGAATATAATTAAAATTAAATTTAGAAAAAAAAATATGCTACAAGTAGTTCAATATCAGAAAAATGGTGAAATGCAAGTGCTTGAAATGCCAGCACCGGCTTGTATTGATGGTGGTATTTTAGTTCAAACAGCTTACTCATTGATTAGTGCTGGTACAGAAAAAACTTCTGTTACTAATGCTCAAGGTAATTTATTAGAAAGAGCTAAAAAACAGCCAGACCAAGTTAAATTAGTACTTGATACTTTAAAAAAGCAAGGTTTGATAAATACAATCCAAAGGGTACAAGCAAAGCTAAATTCTTATAAATCATTGGGCTATAGTGCCTCTGGTACTGTGATTGAATCTCGTTGTGATGAATTCAAACCGGGTGATTTGGTGGCTGTGGCAGGTGCAGGATATGCTAATCATGCAGAAATTGTAACTGTTCCAAAAAATTTAGCAATAAAAATCCCAGAAGGTGTTAGTCTTGAAGAGGCAGCATACACAACTGTTGCTTCAATTGCTATGCAAGGCTTTAGGCAAGCCGAGCCTCAGCTTGGGGAAACTGTTGCAGTGATGGGACTTGGCTTGCTTGGTCAAATAACTATCCAATTATTAAAATCAGCTGGGTGTAGGGTAATTGGCTTAGATGTGAATGAAAATTTATTTGCAACTGCTACAAAATATGGTTGCGATTTAACTCTTCAAAATGATTTTAATTCACTTCAGCAAATAAATTCATTCACTCGTGGGCTTGGTTGTGATTCAGTAATCATTACAGCAAGCACTTCCTCTCACGACCCAATTCAACTGGCTATGGAAATGTGCCGCCAACGTGGAACAGTAGTAATAGTTGGTGCTATTGGAATGAATATGCAAAGGCAACCCTTTTATAAAAAGGAAATTAGTCTTAAAATATCTTGCTCTTATGGACCTGGAAGATATGATGCTGGCTATGAAGAGGGTGGTAATGATTATCCTGCTGCTTTTGTACGTTGGACAGAAAATCGTAATATGATTGCAGTTTTGGATATGATTGCATCAAAAAGACTTGATGTAGCTTCATTTACCACACATAGATTTCAAATTAATTATGCTACAAAAGCTTATGAACTAATTACAAACAAAGTTGGTGAAAAATTTCTTGGAGTTGTTTTAGAATATCCTGAAAGAAAAGAAGCACTTAATCAAAGTATTACAATTAGAAATTACAAAGGCTTGTCTCAAGTTAAAATTGGATTTATTGGTGCTGGGCAGTTCGCTCAAAATTATCTTTTGCCACCACTGAAAACACATAGTGTTGATTTTATTGCAGTTGCTAATTCAACTTCTGTTAATTCACTTACAGTAGCTAAGCAATTTGGCTTTTCAATTAGCTCTACACATGGTGGAGAAGTGATTGATAATACTGATGTAAATCTAATTTTTTGTGCAACAAGACATAATTCACACGCAAAATATGTGATTGAAACTCTAAAAAAGGACAAGGATATATTTGTAGAAAAGCCTCTTGCAATTGATAGGAAGGAACTTAACGAAATTAAAGAACTTGTGGAAAGTAAGAATGGAAGAGTAATGGTTGGGTTTAATCGACGATTTTCAAAACCATTTAAAGATATAAAGCAATTCTTTGAGAAACGAACAGAACCAATGAATATATCATATAGAGTAAATGCTGGTATGATACCAAAGTCACATTGGGTGCAACAAAATGAGCAAAATGGTAGAATAATCGGTGAGGCTTGCCATTTTATCGACACAATGATTTTTCTTATTGGTGCATTGCCAATTAGAGTATATGCAGAAGCTCTTAGCTCAAGCAATAAGGAATCAATGAATGAAGATAATGTAGCAATTCTAATTAAATTTGCCGATGGTTCAGTAGGTAAATTGGAGTATCTTGCAAATGGGGATTCTACTGTGCCTAAGGAATTTTGTGAAGTATTTTGTGAACGAGCTACAGCCGTAATGAATAATTTTACACAAGTTATATTTCATAAATCAAGTAATACTCGAACTAATAATTATGATGGCAAAAAAGGAATAGATGAAGAAGTTGCTGCTACAATAAATTCAGTTAAATCAGGCAAAGATATGCCAATCCCATTTAAAGAACTTGAATCAACAACACTTACAACATTTGCAATAATAGAAAGCTTACAAAAAGCAATTCCAATTGAAGTAGTTTTGTAAAACTCGCTACAATGTGGCGAGTTTAGAATGGATGTAAGATTTTGAAGAAGGTATTATCTTTTTATTTTTATTTCAATTGAGGCTGTAGGATTACTTATGTAATTAAATATTTCTGTTCCATTCTTTTCTGCTTTCCTCAACATGATTAAGCATTTCGTTTGCTACATCTTTAGAAAGTGTATCAATATAGTCAGATGCTTTTCTTTTATTTGACATTTGATTTTGTTGAAAATTTGGTTTTATTTCATCATCAGAATAACAAATTACATTAATATTCTTTCCAATGTATTCATTTGGAAGAATCAAATTTAGCTCATTATTTATTGGAGTAACTACAGTTTGAATCATAATATTTTTTCTAATTTATTTTATTTTAATATATACGTTAATTTAAATTATTTATTTTGCTTTAGCATCTCTTTTGCTTGAATTGCCATTTCATTTTTATTATCAATTTTTAATGACAAATCAATTGCTTTTTGTGCAACTTCAAATTGCTTAGTTACTATTGCATAACGAGCTATATTGGTTAAATTAAGTGAAGCAATTTGCCTAATACCAATTGCTAAGTGATTATTATCACCCTCTTTTATTCCAGCAACAAATTTATCGATTTTGATATTTGCAATACTTACTTTTGGCTGGAACCCTTTTGGTACTAACTTAAAAGCAAATCCATAAGGAACTTTGTCGTAATTTTCAGCAATTTGTGGTTCGCTTTGCATAATATCTAAAGTTAAATAAATTGGTTTGTTTTGAATATTTTTATCAATAAAACTATTTATCATTGTAATAAACCTCGTTTGAATTTGAATATTATCATAAGGCTTATTACTTTCAAAAAGTTCAAGCTGCTCATTAAAAGATTCTATTTCAGCTTTGCTGTTTTTTAAAACTGGATACCATTTTTGAATTTGATTCAAATACCAAGTTCTACGCAAAATTTCTTTTTCAATTAGAACTACATCTTTTCTATAATTTTCAACTCTCTGCTTATACCAGAAAGCCGAAACCCAGTAGTCCCATTGAGAAGAGATTATCATTGCATTTGGTTCAAGGTTATCTCCAAGTATTTTTGTATATTCGGCTACCATATTGTCTTTGCTGTTATCACATTCTTTATAATTCATTGCTAAATTTAGAGCTGGTAAAATTACAAATAGCAATGTTAGCTTTGAAAATTTTTGACTTAAAAAAGCAAGCCCAAATGAAATTAAAATAAATATACCAATAAAAGATAAAAGAAAATATGTTTCTATATCGTGGATTGAATAGTTGAACGAGTACAAAGCACAAAATAATATTAAAAACAAAGTAAAATAAAATAAATCTTTGTTTTTAATATATAAAAAATACAAACCAAGTGAAAGAGGTATAAAGCCAATGTATGCAAACTGAAATGGTAGTATAGTAAAATATTTTACTAAGTTATCCAAAAAGACTTCACTACCTGTAAACATCCATACTTGATACTGTTTGCCAAGTGCATGGTACCAAAACTTATCCATACTGCGGTGAACCATACCCCAATTAAATTCAGGATTGGAGGCTGAAAGTAAAGGCATAATAATATATAAAGTGCCACCAAGTGCCACCAAACCAACAATTATTCCAACTGATTTTATTCTATTATTAAATTTTAAATTCTTTTCAATTTTAAACAAAAAGTAAAATAATGCTGGTAAAAGTAATATTGTAGTTAAGTGATTTGCAAAACTAATTCCCAGAAGTATTGCAGTTATCATTAATAAGTTTTGTTTTTGGTCAGTTGCGAAATAAGATTTAATTGCAAAATGAATTACCAAATTAATCATCAAAAGATGCAATGAATAAACTTCAATTGAATTTGCTACTTGCCATACAGTAATTGAAAATGAATAAGTAAGAGCTGTAAATAGTGAAATCAATAAAGTTCTATTATCACCTAAATCTTTTAAAATATTATTTAATAAACTTGAAATAGTTAAGCTAAAGACACCAGCTGATATTGCTGTTAATATTCCAGCTAATAAATTTAGGCTATAAATTTTGCTAAATGAAAATGGAATTAAAGTCCAAAGATGCCCAACAAGGATAAATAAGGGATAACCAGTTGGATGAGCGATCCCAAATTTTACACAAGCACCTGCTAATTCACCACTATCTGTATAGGTTACATCAGGATTAAGTGTTAATATATATATACTCAAACTTATAAAAGTTACCAGCCAAAAAATTATTTTATTATTTAATTTCATAAACTATTTGTATCATTGTAAATTACTAATCTTCAAAAATCAGTAATTTTTCTTAAATCTAAAAGCAAAGATTGTTGTATTTTTGTAATTATGAAATTATACTTGTAAAATGAATATAAATTTAAATATATATAATAGTTTAAATAGCACAAATAATCTTGATGCTAATAAAAATATTAATCAAGGAAACTTTGGGAATGTTAATATTTCAAATGAGAATGAAAGTTCAAAAATTGAAATACAAGATATATATTCATCAAATACTGCTAAAGATGAATTTAATTCAACAAATTATGCATTAGCTTTAAAAAATTCATTGCAATCAAAAGATAACAAACAAGTTACAACTTATAAACCAAATGTACAAAGTTTAGAAACAAAAACTAAAGGCAAACTCAGCCCAGCAGAAGAAGAACAAATAAATAAGTTAAAAGAAGTAGATGCAAAAGTAAAACAACATGAAGCAGCTCATTTGGCAGCAGCAGGCAGTTTGGCTACAGGTGGAGCTACTTATACTTATCAAACTGGTCCTGATGGTAAGCAATATGCAGTTGGTGGTGAAGTTCAAATTTCACTTAGTTCGAGTGATAATCCTGATGAAACAGTTAGAAATATGCAAACAGCCCAACGAGCTGCCTTAGCCCCAGCAGATCCTTCAAGTCAAGATAGAAGCGTTGCTCAGCAAGCAGCAAAATTAGAAGCTCAGGCAAGCTCTGAAAAGAGAAATCCTGATAAAGAGCAAGGAAATTCAGAAAATAAAATTAAAAATTCAGATGAAAAAATAAGTAATCAAAATCAATCAAAGGAGAATGAAGTGAACTATTTAAATAAAAATCAAGATAAGTCTAATCCACTTTTACTAAAAGATGCAAAAACAAACAAACAAAACGATTTGTATGCAAAAATAATTTCAAAGTATATTCAAAGCAGTGGTTCAATTCCATTAGGTAAAAATATTTATTCAGTAGCTTAATTATTTTAAGACTTTTATGAAGTCAGTAATTGTTTTCATAAAATTTTCAGCAAGTGGAAGATTTGGGTTTGAATATGCAGCCATATTACTTTCGCTATCAGTTCCACAATCTTTTAAAACATGGTTCATTTTGTCAAAGAGTACTAATTTTGCATTAGCTTGAGCATTCTTTAGATTTTCAGCATCTAATACCTTCACTTGCAAGTCGTTTTTACCTTGAAGAATTAGTATAGGCATTTTTAGTTCAGATATTATCTTAGTTGGCTTATATGAAAAAGTTGAAATTAGGTATGGCTGAACACTTGGTCTAAAAAGTGTATTCAGATAAATTGGTGGATCAATATATTCTTTACCTTTGAGCAAAGTGTCTAATATTTCATTTGACTTTTTAATTACATAATCAGGTTGACCAGATAGCTGCTCTCTTATTAATTCATCGAAAGTTCTTCCCATCCCTGAGATAGAAATATAAGCATCTGCATTTGATTTCTTTGCTACAACCATTCCTATTAGTGAACCTTCGCTATGTCCAGCTATAATTACTTTTGAAAATCTTTTGTCATTTTTTAAGTATTCAAATAGCACTTTTGCATCATTAATATATGTTTCAAACCTTAAGTCAGACTCACTTAATAATGTATCAATACTTTCTCCAATTGCCCTTTTATCATATCTTAATGAAGCAATACCATTTAGTGCTAATCCCTCAGCTATCATTTTTAATGAATTGTTTTCACCTGCCATAGGATTATTACCATTCCTATCAGTAGGACCAGAGCCAGCTATAATTAAAACTACAGGCATTTTGTTTTGGCTATTTGGAACAATTATATTTCCTTTTAATAAAATACCATTTGCTTGGATTTCAACTTCTAAATCTTTATAATTATTTAGTAATTGTGAGTAAATATTTGTTAAATTCAAACTTATAAATGAAAATATTAAAATGTAATAGAACTTTTTCATATTAAATACCTGGGAATGTTTCTAAAGCACTTATTGCATCTTTTACTCTATTTTGGTCAACAAGATTAGATGTTTGCACTTCAATTGATTTGTAAATTTCTAAAGCAGCAGAAAATTGTCTATTTGTCATATATCCAGCTCCCAGAATAAATTTCCTAAGTCCATCTCTATTTAGATCCATACTTTTGAAATTGCACCATTCTACTATTGACTTGAAATCATCTTCTGCAAGAGCAATTTGTGAAAGCCTTATTCTTGTTCTTTCAGATTGCTCAATTGTAAGACCAAAAGAATTTACTACTGTTAAATAAACTTTTTTAGCCTTTTCGATATTACCTAAAGAAAATTCTGTTTCACCAAGATGATATTTTAGCCAGTAATCTTCTGGATGGTCAAGCACTTCTTGTTCTAACAATTGTTTGTTTCTTATTTTCTTTTCTTCTGGAGTATCAATATATCCAAAATGTTTAATTGTTATGTCAGTTTCAATAACTTCTAATTCTGATTCATAAATTGATGCAAGAATTTGTTCATGAATTCTTCCAGTATATTTTATACTTGGTAAATTTCTATATATTCTGGTATATCTATGTTCTGATTGAGGAGAATAATCGTTTTCTCCGAGTGCATTAATTATTTTTACATTTAATCCACCAACTTTTTCATCAGATAAATAATGTAAATATGGCTCAAAACTATTAGTATCAAAAATTTCATCGGCATCTAAAGAAATAATCCATTCGTTTCTGCAGTGATTTTTCGCATAATTTCTTGATTCTGAAAAATTTTCCGTCCATTTTTTAAAATATACTTCAGCACCATGCCTTGTACATAATGCAGGAGTTTCATCTTGAGAACCAGTATCAATTACAACTATTTGATTTGCAATACTTTTTATTGAGTTAAGTGCATTAACAATATCAGCTGATTCATCTTTGGCAATTATAGATATTGAAATTTTATGTTCTTTATTCATTTAGTTTTTATATTAATATAAATTCATATTTAGCAAATATAATGATATTTTATTTAAATTTGCACAATATTCTAAGTCTAAAAAAGGATAAGTACAAATAAAATTGTATGCTATTATTAGCCAATTTTAAATTATTTTCAAAAAGTGTGAAATATTTTGCACACTTCTTTGTTTTTTTGAAAATAATTTAAGATATTTATTAAATGTAAAATAACGATAATTCATAAATAAATTTTTAGGTCTCTTTTTATGCAAAGAAAATCTACAGTTTTAATCGCAATATTATTTGCGTGTTTTTTTGTTTCTGGCTTTTTAATGGCTCAGGAAAGTAATAAAATATCTAACTCTAATAAAGATTTAGCTATTAATAGCACAAGCAAACTGAATATGTATGCTGTTACAATTGATGCTGGTGCTACAGCACAAGATGGTGGTGGTGGTGGAATACTTTCAGATGCAAAAATTAGGATTATTAACTTAGGTCCTATAATTAATCACAAAGGAGTAGATTATGCTCCTACTGTTTCTGTCGATGGAAAAACACTTTACTATGTTTCTAATAGAAAAGGTTCTGTTTTGGACAAAGATGATAATCCATCTCATGATTTTTGGGTTGCCAAGAAAAATAATAGGTATGATACAGTTTTTACTCAACCATTTAATTTGGATCCATCAAATGCAATGGGATTAGGTGGGGTAAACACTTCATTAAATGAAGGAGCAGCATCAATAGCTGGTGACAAGCAAACTTTGTATTTTACAGGTTGTAACCGTCCAGATGGGCTTGGTTCTTGTGATATTTACAAAACAACAATTGATGGTGATAAATGGGGTAAACCTGTTAATTTAGGAAAAAAAGTTAATTCAAAATTCTTTGATTCTCAACCAACAGTAACTGCTGGACAAGATAGACTTTATTTTGTTTCAACTAGGACTGGTCCAAATAGTGATGGAGAACAAACAGCTGAAAATATGGATATTTGGTATTCAGATTATGATTTTGATACTGATGAATGGAAAGAGGCTCAAAACTTAACTGCTTTGAATACAAAAGGAACTGATGTATCTCCTTTTATTGCAGCCGATGGTGTTACTTTGTTTTTTGCATCTGATGGACATAAACCAAATTTTGGTGGTAAAGATTTTTATGTTGCAAGATTTGATCCAGCAACTAAATCTTGGAGCAAACCTGACAATTTAGGTCAGCCAATTAATACTCCTCAAGATGAACAATTCATAACTTTGCCAGGTTCTGGTGATATTATTTATTTTTCATCAAAAAGAGAAGACAGACCTAATTACCAAGGTGAGCTTGATGTATTTATGGCATTTGTGCCTTCATTCTTTAAAACAATTACTTTAACGGGTACAGTTATTGATGAATGTACAAGTGAATTTATTCCAGGTACAATTGCTATAAGAAATCCTATCACTAATAAAATTATGTATGATACAATTACAAATGAAAAACAAAAATTTGAAAAATTGATTACTAATGATATGTATGGTGAAGCCAAAGATTCAATTAAATATGTAAATTTTGAAATAACAGCAGAAAATCCAAAATATGGAAAGAAAACTATTGTTCAAAAAATTGACAAACCTAAAATAACAAAAGACGAATCTCAATCAGGTAAATCAGATCAAGATGTAAATGTTACTCTTACTCTTGGGCAAAGACCTATTTTGAACTCTGAAGTAGCTCAAGGTAGTTTTATTACAGATGCAATGAAAAAAGACAAGAAGTTACAAGCTTATTCAGGTTTGGTAATGGAAGAAAAAATCTCTTGGGATTTGTATCCTTTATTAAGCTATGTATTTTTTCCAAAAGGCTCTGACAAACTTCCAGAAAGATATAATTTGTTTGAAAATAATGAAGGTATTGGTAATTTCAATGATACTACTATAGCTGGTGGTACACTTGATAAATACTATCACGTATTGAATATATTAGCATATAGAATGATAAAACATCCAAATTCTAAAATTACAATTACTGGTTGTAATGACAATGTAACTCCTGAAGAAAAAGGTAATATGGAATTATCTAAAAAAAGAGCTCAAGTAGTTTATAATTATTTCAAAAATATTTGGAAAATTAGTGAAGATAGAATGGCTATGAAATCTAATAATTTCCCAGATACAAAATCAAACCCTGCTGATACTTTAGGTCACGAAGAAAATAGAAGAGTGGAAATCAAATGTGAAGAATGGGAAGTATCCAAACCAGTATTCCAAAAAGACCCTAAAACAGAACCTCAACCAGAAACAATGGAATTTGTTTTGACTAATGGTATCCAAGATGAATTAGTTGCTGGCAGAAGAGTGGAAATAATGCACGGAACTGAAAAATGGAAAACTTTGGTTAATAATAACAAAGCTGAAGCAAAAGTAAAATGGGATTGGAAAAATGAAGCTGGAAAATATCCAAAAGATGAAGTAGCTTTTTCAGCTAAATTAATTATAACTTCAAAAGGTGGTAAAGAATGTATTTCTGATCCGATAGAAATTCCAGTTATGCAAGTAAGCTCTGAGAAAAAAATTACAGTTACTGGTGCTGATAGTATTTACGAAAATTATTCTTTAATTCTTTTCAAATTTAATAGCTCAGACCCTGGACCACTTAATGATAAGATTATGAATGATTATGTTTATTCACGTTGCCAACCATCTTCAGTAATTGATGTTACAGGACATACTGATGTAATTGGTCTATATGAAACTAATAAAAAATTATCAGATAATAGAGCTGGTACAGTAAATAAAGGTATTCAAAGTAAAACTAAAGGTAAATATGGAAGTTTGAAATCAAGAGGAGTTGGAGAAGATACACCACTTTATACAAATGATTTACCAGAAGGTAGATTCTATAATCGTACTGTACAAGTATTGATTACTACTCCTACAAGTGCTTACGTAAATAAATGATGTAATAACAATTACTAAAATCAAAAAAAAACCACCTCAAAAGGGTGGTTTTTTGTTAATATATAGTTTATTTTAATATGAATTAGATAATTATATCTTTATTTATTTGATTTTAATTTGAAAGTCAATATATTTGAATAATTGAAATTGTTGTTTATTAAAATTGTTTAGTTCGATTGCTTAAATGATTTTAAAATTATGTTGCTAATAAAAGAGTTGCAAAATGGAAACTATAAATAGAGAAAATAAACAGTTTAACCAAAGATTAGATTTTTATTGGCAAGCATTATTAATTTACTTTACAATGGTAGTTATATATTCTTTTACACGTGGTAGCCTTTTAGCTCATAATTTTGATTATATCTTAAATGACCCATTAGTAGAACTATTTGGACTTTTTATATTGGTTTCTATAATTTCTTACTTGTTTAAGTATTTTACAAATAGATCAATTATTATTGGGGATGATTTCTTTATACTTAAAAATAGATTTAGAGAAAAAAAATATGAATTATCTGATATTAAAAAGATTTTCTTTGGTAAAGAAAACAAAATGAGAAATAGAGACTCTAGTAGAATTGTTGTAATAAAACTTGCTTCAAGAAGAAGAAAATTACGAATTAGGCCAGCTGCATATTGGGATGACAAAGAACTATTTGAAGCATTGGGTAAATTAAAAAGTAAATTAGGCTAAATATATGAAGTATTTACTGATCTTTGTAATATTTTATAGTAATACTTTTTCAAACTCTAATAAATTTTCAAAAGATATTTTAGATAGCTTGTCTCAAAAAGTATCAAAAAATATTGCCTATAATTTATTTAAAACAAAAAACACTTTCAAAATAAACTCCGATATTAATCCAATCTACAAGCAATACTTTCAAAGTAAAATTACTAATGAATTATCTAATTTAGAAAATTATGAAGTTATTGATACTTCAATAATTTCTATTTATATCTGCAACATAATATTAGAAGTAATCCCAGAAATAGATGATATTGTTTTAAGAAATACAAAAATAGAAATCTCATCGAATTCAATTAAAAACAATTCTATTAACTCTATATATAATAGTCAATTAACCGATACAATCAAAGTGAAAGATGTAGATTATTTAAATCAAACTCTTCCATTTCAAAAGCCCATTTTGCCAAATTCCCAAAATGATTGGGGTAGCTTTAAAAAGCTAACTGAAGCAATATTAATTAGTGCTTCAGCTGCTGTGGCAGTTGTTCTGTTTTTTTCTGTTCGGTCAAAGTAGAAGAACTCTGCGTATAACCACATGTAAGTGTACACGTTAAATTAGTCTTATCACCATACCAAGTTTGAGAAAGAACTTTTCCTTTGCCAATTACTTTAGTATGTACACCTGATTTTTGAAGTAAAGCCAAAGCTCTTCTTAAAGTAAGTCCAGTTACATCATGTTTCAAACTTTGATTTGAATTGTTAATATTTGAATTTTCAGAAACTAAAGTTACATTTATAGAATTTCCTTTTAATATTTTAGTACCTGATTTGGGAAATTGATTAAATACTATACCTTTAGTTTCATTAGTATTCAACCTCAATCCATATTCACTAAGCATTATTTTAGCATCTTTCAAATACATTCCTGAAATGGAAGGAACAATTATAGTATCTTTGTCTAATTTCCTTAATGAATCTATTTTTTCTTTCTTATCTAAAGAGTAATCAGGATTGATAGAGATAATCCTTGAAGCAATATTTTGGAAAATAGGTGCAGCACTTGCTCCTCCATATATACTAACTCTTGGTTTATCAACTACTACAATAATTGCAATTTGAGGATTATCGGCTGGATAGTAGCCTACAAATGAAGCAAAATAATCCTGTTTTGAATATTGACCGTTTACTATTTGCTGTGCAGTACCTGTTTTACCAGCAATACGCAATCCCGGAATAATTGCTTTTTTCCCTGAACCACTATCAACTACCCCAACAAATAACTCAGTAATCCTTTTAGCAGTTTTTTCTGAAATTACCCTTCTAACTTTTTCAGGTTTATGTTCTTGAAATTGATTATTATCATTTACTATTCCTTTTACCAAGAATGGTTTCATCATTTGACCATTATTAGCAACTGTGGCATAGGCATTAACTACCTGCAAAGGAGTAGAATTAAGTGCATAGCCATGTCCAAGAAATCTAATTGTACCCGAAGTAAATTGAGCTGGTTTTGGGACTTTCCCAGAAATTTCACCAGGCACATCAATTCCTAAATTGTTTCCAAATCCAAAATTTCTTATATATTTATAAAATCTATCATCACCAATTCTGCTTGCTACTTCAGAAAGTATAATATTACTTGAGTGATGAATTGCCTCTCTAAATGGAACTCTACCCATAGCATGTACATCTTTAATTGTAAAACTTTTAAATTGAAAAGAACCATTATGCCCATCCATAATTTCTTCTTCATTTACAACATTTTCTTCAATTCCTGCACAAGCCGTAATTAGTTTGAAAGTAGAGCCAGGCTCAAATACATCTGTAATTCCTCTATTTCTTTTAGCCTCTGGTGGTGCATTTCTATTTCCTGGGTCAAAACTTGGAAATGAAGCCATTGCAATAATTTCCCCAGTTTGAGGTTTGATTGCAATTACAGTTCCAGCAGATGCTTGTGCTGCTAATATTCCTCTTGAAAGTTCATGTTCAATTATCCGTTGAAGTTCAATATCTATCGTTAATTGTACTGATCTACCATCTTGTGCAGGTATTAATGGAAGGTCAGGTGAAGGACGTAGTCGTCTTAAACCATCTCTATACATTATCATATAGCCACTATTGCCTCTTAAAAGCGTATCATAGCCTCTTTCTATCCCTTCTATACCTTTATTGTCAACATTAGTAAAACCAACTACCTGAGCTCCCACAGAGCCAAATGGAAAAATACGCTTTGGCTCTTCAATTACAATTATTCCTTTTTCTTTTATATTTTTGAGTTTTGTTAGAAATGGACTATATGTAACTCCTCTAACAAGCCAAACAAAATTTCCTTTTGCATTTTCAATTTTTTGTTTAAATTTTGATGGTAATTGATTTAGTGATTTGCCAAGTGAATCACAAAGTGCATCAGAATCTTCAAGTAAATCTGGATCAACAGCCAAAGAAATACTTTGAATTGTTGTAGCTAAAAGTTTACCATTTCTATCATAAATATTACCTCTCTTGGCAGCAATTTCTACTCGAGATTCATGTTGCTTTTTTGCTTTTTCACGATATTCATCACCTTTTACTACTTGTATAGCAAAAAGTCTGACTATAACAAAGAAGAAGCCTATGTTTACACTGACCATTACAATCCAAAACTTCCAAAATTTTGTACGAGTTGAGGTAACTTCGTCATTATTTCTATCAAATTGCGACATTTGTTTCTCTAATTTAATTTTTATTTAATGTAAATTTATAGGAGCTTTTGTAGCTTTTGCCATATATAATTTAGATTCAGCAATATAGGTAACTCGTTCAGCTGATTGTAATTTTATTAGCTCAGCTTCATAAACTTTATTCAAATTTATGCATTCTTGATGACGCTTTTTCATTGTTTGCACATCACGCATCAAAGTACTAACTTTTACGACATTATTTACATAAAATACTGTAGAAAGAGCAATAACTAAGATTAAAGAAAAAACAGTCCAACGATTTAGTTTCAACCATTTTCTGCCAAACTCTGCAAGTTCACTTTCAAGAAACTGTTCTTTTAAATTATATTTAGACATTTTGACTTCCCCCCAGAAGCAAGTTTGCAATTTACAAAAATTTATTTCTTTAATAAAAGAAATTTGTAAAGTATTTTGATTTATTGCTAATTTTAGATTGCTAAATCATAATTTTATCAAATTATAAATCAAGTGTTTGGTATTTGTATTTCAGAGAACTAATTAAGAACCCCACCTAAATCCTCCCCAGTAGGAGAGGACTTTAAGAAATTCCACTGCAATTGTAACTCTCTAATATATCAAGCACTTAACT
>JAYTXK010000096.1:0-4113 GCA_043743005.1 Ignavibacteriota bacterium | reverse complement strand
TAACTAAATTATTATTTCCATCATCTTTAGTAATTACTAATAAGTCTGCAATCTCTACAATCCCTTTTTTTATTCCTTGCAATTCATCACCACTTCCAGATTGGACTAAAAGTAAAAAGAAATCAACTAAAGACTTAACAACAATTTCACTTTGACCAACTCCAACTGTTTCAATAAGAATCACCTCAAATCCAGCTTTTTCACATAAAGCAATTGACTCTCTGGTGCGTTTTGTAACTCCTCCCAGAGTGCCACCCGAAGGGCTTGGTCTAATAAAAGCTTTTGGATTTTTGCTTAATGATTCCATTCTAGTTTTATCTCCTAGAATAGCTCCTTTACTTATCTCACTTGATGGATCAACTGCTAATACTGCTACTTTAAAACCCAAATTGCAAAGCATTTCGCCAAAAGTATCTATAAAAGTGCTTTTACCAACTCCCGGCGAACCACTAATTCCAATTCTATAACTTTTGTTTTTGTTTGGAGTTAGAAGTGAAGATAATTCTAATGCTTGCTTTTGATGATTTTTATTTGAACTTTCAATTAGGGTAATAGCTTTTGAAAGTGAAGCAATATCACTCTTATGAATTTTATTAATAAGATTATCTAAATCAATATTACTGTTCATATATAATTGATTAAATCATTTTTTTATGAAGAGGATAGCTTGAAACCAAATCTTTCACTTCATTTTTCACATCTTTCAATAAATCTTCGTTTGTAGTATTATTAACTACTTTATCAATTAATCTTGCAATCTGTTTCATTTCATCTTCTTTTAAGCCACGAGTAGTCATTGCAGCAGAACCAAGACGAATACCAGAAGTAACTAAAGGTGGTTGATTATCATTTGGAACAGCATTTTTATTGCAAGTAATTCCAGCCAAATCTAAAGCAATTTCAGCTTGCTTACCAGTTACATTTTTGTTTCTTAAGTCAACCAACATCAAATGATTATCAGTACCACCAGAGATTAATTTATAGTCCATTTTAATTAACTCATCTGCCATAGCTGCTGTATTTTTAATCACTTGCTTTGCGTATAGTTTAAATTCATCAGTCAAACATTCTTTAAAAGCTACTGCTTTTGCAGCAACCACATGCATTAAAGGTCCACCTTGCATACCGGGCATCACCCACGAATCTATTAATTCACCCATTTGCTTTACTCTACCTGATTTTGGAGCTACTACACCAAAAGGATTTTCATAATTTTTACCCATCATAATAATTCCACCTCTTGGTCCACGCAAAGTTTTATGAGTAGTACTTGCCACTACATCAGCATAAGGAAGTGGAGAAGTAAGAAGACCAGCAGCAATCAAGCCAGCAGGATGAGCAATATCAGCAAATAGAAATGCACCAACTGAATCAGCTATTTCTTTAAATCTTTTGAAATCAATATCTCTTGGATATGCAGAAGCTCCTACAGTTATTAATTTTGGTTTGTGTTTTAAAGCAAGTTCGGCTGCCATATCATAATCAATATATTCAGTTTTTGGATCTAAAGTATAAGGAATGAAATTAAAAAATTTACCTGAAAAATTTACTTTTGAGCCATGAGTTAAGTGTCCACCATGCTCTAAGCTTAATCCCATTACAGTATCACCATGATTAATATAAGAGAAATATACTGCAATGTTGGCACTACTACCACTATGAGGCTGAACATTCACATATTCTGCACCAAAAAGCTCTTTCAGCCTATCCCTTGCAATATTTTCTACTTTATCCACCCATTCACATCCACCATAATATCTTGCTCCAGGGTATCCTTCTGCATATTTATTTGTAAGAAGTGAGCCATTTGCTTCCATTACAGCTTCAGAAGTATAATTTTCACTTGCAATTAATTCAATTTTGTGATGTTGTCTATCTGTTTCGCCAAGCAATGCACTATAAAGTTCTGCATCTTGATTTTGAATTTTTTCGTACATAGTTTAATTTAATTTATTAAAGTATAATCTACAAATTTACAAAAATCTACTCTATTAATAATTATACAAAATAAATAATATTAAATTTTGAAAAAACAAAGTGAATTAACTGCAAAATCATTTTGTTATTTATCAATGACTTACTTTAATTTATTTTGCAGAGGTCGATTGACCCTAAAGCAATGAACCTAAGTGTTTGGTATTAATTTCTCCCTCCCCGATTTTAACTTGTTAAAATCTTTAGGGCGAGGGTTGGGGTGGGGTTCAAAATTCACTCTTTGAAAAAACAAATCCCCCTACCTCACTACCATCACAGAGATATTATTTGTTTTATTTCCATGCTTAAGCTGTATCATATAAACGCCAGTGGTAGCTTTGGAGCAATCCCAAGCAAGATAGCCTGAATATGAATTTAACTTATTTATTTTAATATTACTTTTATCATCAATCTTATTTCCAAATACATCAAATACATTTATTTCAGAAGCATCAATATCAAAACTCATATCCCAATAAATCAAACTCTTCACTTCATTAAAAGCTGGTATTGGGTAAGGAGGATTAGAGTAAAATGCCGTTTCGTCTTCGGTTTTCACTACTGAAGACTTAGTTCCAACAGTATATTCAAAGAAATTACAAATTTGAGTATTTTTCAAAGTTCCTTTGAAGTAAATTTTGTTTTTAGTTTGATAAACATCTACAAAGTAATAATTAGTATCTACAAACTCATCAACCCAATTATTGTTTGAATATTTCATTATGTGAGAACCACCATTTTTTAAATTAATTACATAAAGTTCTGAATTAAATTTAAATATTCTTAATGGTTGTGATAATGAGTCAATATAATTTGCTTGAATGGAATTATTATTATATTTGAAAATTTTTCCAACTACACCTTTCGCAGAAACTTGCTCAATCGTGCAAAAATAACCACTTGAACTCGTCTCTTGGTAAATACTATAAATTCTATTTGGAATTACTGAATGATAAGTTACTGGATTATATTTAAATATAGTGTCCCATGATTTTCCAGAATTAAAAGTTTCAATATAGTGATATTCCATTGAGTCGAGTGATGTGCTATCTAAATTATTTTTAAAACCTAAGCATAATGCCTGATAATGATTATCTGAATATATTTTTAATTTTTCAATTGTACTATTATGAAATTTTACTATACTTTTGAAATTAAAATTTGTATCATTAATTATTAGATTTGAAACATCAGAAGGATAAAAACCATCACTGTCTATAATATAATTTTGTGTTTCAGAGAATTCAGGTTTAGATTCATGCCCAGATAAGAGAAAGGAATTATCCTTTTTTAGATTTATGATTGCTCCAAAATCACTACTAACTCCTGTATTTGGAGTTGAATATCCTCCATTATCAATTAAAAAGAAACCTTTCCCGTTTGGATAAAATGAAATACATCTTAAATATAAACTCTTGCTCGATGTTTTATACAAATCATCAGAATATTTTGTTGGTATCCAAGTTTTGCCTGCATCTTTAGTATATTGAATTGATTGAGGTTTAGACCCGCAAATTCCAATAGAATCATTTATCCAAAAAGCAATATTATTATAGTCAAGATTTGAAAACATAGAAATAATTTCCCATTTTGTCCCACTATTTGTTGTGCGTGTTATAAGTTTGTTAAACCCAACACCTACTATGGTATCTTCACTAATAATACAAAAGTCATTTAGAAAACTACCCATTGAAAGATATTGTGTTGAGTCTTTTTTTTGAAATGTTATGCTGTCCAAGTCTAAATTATATTTTGTAATACCTTTTATTCCATTATATCCACTTTCCAAATTAACAATACTTCTTTTATAAATTTGGGTATTTGAGCCTAAATACATATTTTTAAAAATAAAAGTTTTGCAACTATCATTAGAAATAAATAAATATCCGTCAATAATAGAATAAAATATCCCTTTGTCATATAAAAAATTATTTAATTGACATTTTTTACATTGATTATTGAATTCAAAATCATAAATTTTATTAAAAACTTTATTTTCATATTTGTAAATTTTATTTATATTGGCAGTAAAATAAATAGTATTCTGAATTACATAAATCCTATTTCTAATTACTAAATTATTTAATAAATTAGTTGAATCAAGTAATGTAATTTTATCAATAATTTCTTTGTTTTTAT
>JAYTXK010000095.1:0-6355 GCA_043743005.1 Ignavibacteriota bacterium | reverse complement strand
GTAAAAACAATATGTATAGTAACAATAATGGAAAAATATTTGTAAATTATGATAGCATTTTAAATAAAAATTGGTATAATTCAAAGCAGAATTTGGTCTTTTATTTAGGAAAATTAAATGTTGTAAATAATTATGACAAATATGTAAATCATTTAGATAATACAATAATCTATATTGATTTTCATAGTGGAGCTCTTCGTGACCCTATTGAATATTTCTATATTTCTATTGATAGTGGTAAAAGCAAACAATATCTTATTGGAGGAGCTGCTCATAATGATGTACATTTTGACACAAAAACTCCAAACAAATGGGTTGATTTTAGAAGTGACATAAGTACATTTGGAACTTTCCAAGGTGATTTTATATATACTGAAAATAATGGTCTAAATATTAAACTATATGATCACATGAGATATTTACTAAATTATACTTTAAATTATCTTTCTTTTGATTATACAAATTCAATTAGATATTACATTGGAAATTATAATTCAACATATAATTACTTTTATAGAAAAGGTTTTCAAATAATTGATTTATTTGAAAAAATACCAGGTAAAACTGAAGATTATGAAAGTATGTTATCTGAAGTAAATAAAAATGATACAAGTAAATATAATTTGTTTTACTTTGAAAATGATTATATTACTAACTACAAACAGCTTGTTTTTAATACTGTAAATGCTTATAGCAAAAATGGAAAAACTAATGATTCAAGTATTTATAAAGTAGTTTTGTATGATATTGAAAGCAAAGTACCAAATGTGCTTTTAACTAAAAACTCTAATGATACAAACAAAGCTAATATTCGTTTATTGCATTTTAATAAAGAAACGGGGTATATTTATGTATTACTTTATAAATCTGCAAATGAAAAAGGTGTTGTAATTCGTAAGAAATTATTAAGTCCTCTTGGTGTAGAAGACTATATTG
The DNA here is from genome assembly GCA_043743005.1 of Ignavibacteriota bacterium. Lineage (GTDB taxonomy): Bacteria > Bacteroidota > Ignavibacteria > Kapaibacteriales > UBA2268 > JAPLFM01. Next base: position 5,419 of record JAYTXK010000095.1, on the reverse strand, counting down.
AAGCACCTTCCACTCTCAGACTTATAGAAAATACTTTAACAATAAATAAGAAATTTACTTCTCCCAAAATTAAAATATTAGATGTCCTTGGAAGGAATATACTATTTAGTATTTCGAGCAAGTTCCCTCTTAAAATTGAGCTTGAAAATAATTTGATAAATGGTTTGTATTTTATAAACATAGAAGATAATAATTCATATTCCAATTACAAGTTTATTTATGAGAGGTAAAGAATATCAAATGAATTAATAAGATTTATAATTTGTAAACTAATTTTAGGATGTGACAGTTTTTCTTACATTTGCTCTTTGAAACACAAATACAAGAAAAAAACTGAGCACACAATTGTTCCAAGTTTAGGTTGACAGAAATGTAAATTTGTTATTACTTGTTAATAAACTACAACAAAAAATGCAAAAGAGTACAAAGTTTTACAAATAGATTTACCCCTTTGTCTTATAAGATTATTAGATTATTACAAAAAGGTATGTTGTTAAAATAAGTAAACAATGTGAATTTTATACAATAGGTAATTTAATAAAGAATGTACTTCCTTTGCCTAATTCACTTTCAACCCAAATTTTTCCATTATGGATTTCAACAAACTCTTTGCATAAAATCAATCCCAAACCTGTTCCTGTTTCTTGTGCAGTGCCTAATGTAGTTACACTTTCATCTATTCTAAATAGTTTATTAATTGTATTTTCAGACATCCCGACACCAGAATCTTTAATAAAAATTAAAATTGAATCACTGTCAGAAGTATAATCAACAATAATTCTCCCATTAATTGGAGTGAATTTAATTGCATTTGAAACTAAGTTCCTAATTACAGTTGTTAATAAATTTGTATCACCATAAATTTTTGATTCTTTAGGTATCTTATTTATCAATTCAATTTTTTTATTTTCAGAAGAAAGATGCAGTAATTCATTTGTGGTTTCAACAATTTCACACAAATTAAAATAAATAGGATTGTACATAATCTGACCTCTTTGAGTGCGAGACCATTCCAATAGATTTTCTAATAAAGAATAAATGCTATTTGAAGATTCTTTTATTAGGTCTAAATATTCGAACCTTTCTTCTTCAGTAAAATCATTATATGATTCGTGAAGCAATTTAGTAACATCTTTAAAATTCCCTAAAGGATTTTTCAAATCATGAGCAATAATAGAAAAGAATTTATCTTTAGTTGCATTTAGACTTTTGAGATTTTCTTCACTTTCGATTAACATTTGGTTCAATCTTTTTAATTCAATCATGTCTTTAGATCTAGCTAAAGCAACAGTAATTGCTATATCAATTTCAGCTGGTGAAGATGGTTTAATTAAATACCCAGAAGCACCATTTGTGCTTGCAACTTCAATAATATCTTTTTCAGCATGTGAAGTCAGCAAAATTATTGGAATTGAATGTGATCCATTAATAATTCTAGTTGCTTCCAATCCATCCATATTGGGCATTTCAATGTCCATAAGGATAATATCAGGTAGAAAAGAATTTGTCATTTCAATTGCTTCTAAGCCATCATTTGCAACCCCATCTACAGTATATCCACTTTTTTCTAAGTTTTTTTTAATAAAATCACTTATTAAATTTGAGTCATCTACAATTAAAACGTGAATGTTGTTATTATTTTCCATTTTGTATTTTAATATTATAAAAATAGTTCAAATTTTACTAACTCAAACTAAAACTAATTTAAAACAAATCTTTAAATTTACATACTGTTTAATAAAGTATTTTACAAAAATATGAAATTATCCTATAACTTAAAATCATTATATTTTTTTTTTATTTATTTTACATAAAATAAATATTTTCGTTTAAAATTTGTGAATTACTTTAAGGTAATTTATTTCTTTGTTAATGTCAGTTTATATATATTGCAATGATGAAAGTAAATGTTGCGTTAAACAAATTTTTTGGCTTTAGTAGTTTCCGAACTGGTCAATTAGAAGTTATAAATTCATTACTCGAAGGTAATGATACTTTGGTTGTAATGCCAACAGGTGGAGGAAAATCTCTTTGCTACCAAATTCCAGCAATTGTAAGTGAAGGCTGTGCATTAGTAATTTCACCATTAATAGCATTGATGAAAGACCAAGTAGATGTTTTAAATTCAAGAGGCATACCTTCTGCTTTTATTAATTCTACTTTAGATCAGGCAATTTTATATGAAACTTTAAATAATGCTAAAAATAATCGATATAAACTGCTTTATATTGCTCCAGAAAGATTAGAAAATAGAAGTTTTTTAAATATGCTTAGAGAAATTCAAATTTCATTTATTGCAATAGATGAAGCACATTGTATTTCTGAATGGGGTCATGAATTTAGACCAGCATATTTAAATATTAACTATATATTTAAATACATAGATAGATTGCCTATTATAGCACTTACAGCTACAGCTACTCCTGATGTACAAAATGATATTGCTAATATTTTACAAATGAACAAAGTAATTAGATTTGTAAAAGGCTTTGATAGACCAAATTTATCTTATAAAACTGAATTTTGTATTGATAAAACTAAAAGATTAGTAGAACTTTGTTTAAATGAAAAAAATGGATCGATTATAATATATTGTGGTTCAAGAAAAAGAGTAGATTTTTATTCAGAACAATTAAGAGATAAAGGATTAAAAGTAGATTCTTATCATGCAGGTTTGGCAGATAATTTCAGAACCATAGTCCAAGACAATTTTATTAATGGTAATACAAATATTATAGTTGCTACTAATGCATTTGGTATGGGTATTGATAAATCTGATGTTAGAAAAGTTATTCATTTAGATTTGACTTCCACTTTAGAAGCCTATTATCAAGAAGCTGGAAGAGCAGGCAGAGACGGAGCAAACTCAGAATGTATTCTACTTTATCATCCTAATGATAGAGACCTTCAGGATTATTTTATTTATACTAATTATCCAAATCTTAAGGATATTGAAAAAACTTATGAATCATTATTCAATGTATTTGATACCCCATTTGGAACAAAAGAATATAATACAATTATAACAGAACCTATCAAATTAGCAAATAATATTGGATTAAATATTAAAATTTTTGAATCCTGTCTTGCTTTTTTGGAGAAAAATAAAATTGTAAGAAGAAATACTACAAGCTGCAAAGCAAGTATGAAAATTTTATGTTCGAGAGAAAGAGTTGCTGAGTATTTTAACCAAACTACTCAAAAAAGAAAAAATGTATTGGAAGCACTTTTGAGAGGTATAACATCTGATGTATTTGCAAATATGATAGAAATTGATTTGTTAAAATTTTCCTACAAATACTCTTTAGATCTATCAGATATAAAAGATGTATTAGAAGATTTAGATTTTTCTGGAATATTGGATTACAAACCTGATGGAATAGTTGGGGGATATACTTTACTTATTGAAAGAATTAATTTTAGTAATATAAATATTGATTTTGATATTTATGAAAAGAAAAAAGCTCGCTCAATTAGCAAACTTGATAGTATGCAAGAATATTTAACAACAACTCTTTGTAAAAGAAATTACATTTTAGATTATTTTCAAGAAATTAAAGCAGTTGAAAAATGTAATCATTGTTCATCTTGTTTAGGAACAAGCAATATTGATTTCAATTTAAATGCAAGAGAATCATTTTATTTGCAAACTATATTATCTGCTATTTATGAATTAGATAATAATTTTGGAAGAAACATGGTTGCAGAATATTTGAACGGTGATAGCAATAAAAGAATTTTACATTACTCAATGCAAGATTTTAGTAATTTTGGAATCTTAAAAGAAGTTCCATTAAAAGAAATTATATTAAGAATTGACAAGTTAATTTACCAAGGGCTTATTACTTCTTCTGGTTCAGATAAACCGACTATTTCACTAACTGAAAAAGGCATTTCTAAATTAAACACAAAACCATTCAAAGCAAATATAAAAAAACCTTTACAAATTGATAATTTCAATAAAATTTTATTTAATAATTTAAAAGAATTGAGAAATGATATTGCTTATAAGCAAAGAGTAACTCCAAGAGCTATTGCTTCTGATTTGATTTTAAGAAGGATAGTAACTTTAATGCCAACAGATAAAGAAGCATTTTTAGAAATAGTCAAAGCTAATGTAAATCTTTTAAAATATTCTAATCAATTTGTAAATATTATTAGAAAAGAACTAAATTTAACATTAATTCAGAAATTAAATAACAAAATTAACAATAACAATGAAATTATTAAATTAATTAATGAAAAGAAAAATTTGATTTACATAAGTAAAGAGCTAAAAATTAATACTGTAGATTTGGCATCAAAGATTGAAGAATTGATTAATGTTGAAACAGATTCAAAAATATTTTTCTATTTTATTGATGATGATAATTTGTTTGCTTCTGTATGTAGCATAATGAAAAGCAACAAAACTGCCACATTAGCCTTTTTAAAATCAAAATTAAATTTTGATATTTTAGATATGCCTACTTTAAGAATCTTGAGAGCTTTAGCAAAAAAAACAATATGACAATTAAATAATTTTTCCATCTTTCATATTAATAATTCTATCAGCATTTTTAGCAATTACTTCGCTGTGAGTAGCAATTATCATAGTTAAGTTTTTTTCATATTTGATTTTTTGCAATAAATTAATAACATTAATAGTATTTTCCGAATCAAGATTACCTGTTGGCTCATCAGCAAATAAATATTTGGGATCATTAATTAAGGCTCTTGCTATTGCTACTCTTTGCTGTTCACCACCAGATAGTTCATTTGGTTTGTGATTAGCTCTATTTTCAACTCCCACATCTTTTAAAAGTTCCATAGCTTTATATTTTGCTACATTACTTGTTTCACCTAAAATTAATGTAGGCATCATAACATTTTCAAGTGCTGTAAATTCAGGTAATAAATGATGAAATTGGAAAATAAAACCTATATTTTTATTTCTAAATTTAGATAATTTATTTTCATTTAAATCATTTATTTTAATAATTTCATTATTTTCATTGAAATGTACTATACCTGAGTCAGCGTTTTCTAAAGTTCCTAAAATGTATAAAAGTGTACTTTTACCTGCCCCTGATGGACCCATCAAAGCTACAAATTCATTTAATTGAATAGAAATATTTACATCAAATAGTATTTGAATTTTGTTTTTTGAATCTAAAGAGAAGCTTTTATTAATATTTTCAGCTTTTATATGCATTAAATAGATATAAAAAAAGCATCTCTAAACTGAGATGCTTTTATAAATAAACTTTCAAATTATTATTCTTTAGTTTCAGAATTTATTGAAGATTCATCGTTAATAGTTTCATCAACAATTATTTCATCAACTACTGGAGTTTCTACTACTTCAGCTACTTCTTCTGCAACTACTGGAGTTTCTACTTCTTCTGCAACTACTGGAGTTTCTAATACTTCAGTTATT
>JAYTXK010000094.1:0-2824 GCA_043743005.1 Ignavibacteriota bacterium | reverse complement strand
TTGCAACCCATTGTTGGGAAAATCAAAGAAACACCCCGTCAGTCCTATGGACTGCCACCCCTCTATTTAGGCATAGCCTAAGGAGAGGGGAATTTTAATACATTTTCTACTGCAATTGTAACACTTTATATTATTTACCATTTAACTAATATCTTTGCAGGGGTCGATTGACCCATTGCAGTAAATTTAAAACAAAACAATGGGTTGCAACCCATTGTTGGGAAAATCAAAGAAACACCCCGTCAGTCCTATGGACTGCCACCCCTCTATTTAGGCATAGCCTAAGGAGAGGGGAATTTTAGTACATTTTCTACTGCAATTGTAACACTCTATATTCTTAATCACTTAACTAACATCTTTGCAGGGGTCGATTGACCCTTTGCAGTAAAAACAGCAAAATTTGCAAACTGCAAATGATATAAATTAAATGCACAAAACACACAAATATGTATTATAGACGTGTATAATATGTATTTATTGCTTAATTAATTACTGATAATTTGTGAAAGTGGATTCTATTTTCTTGATCTGTTATGATAATGAAATATATTCCAGATGAAAGTTTGAAATCTTTTAGATTTATTTTTCTTTCGTTAAGCTCTTTATTTATTATCACTTTACCTAAGTTGTCCATAATTTGAATATTTTTAATATAACTATCTTCTAATGAAATTATATTGCCAGCTTGCTTGATTTCTTCAGACTCATAATAATCATTTTCTACACTTAAAAATTCATCTCTATCACTACAAAATTCCCATGATAATATTTCGTGGATTTGTGTGGCTGCACCTGTGGTACTTGTTATGCCAATATTAGCAAAGTCGCCTTGCTCTAATTTAAGATATTGGCTAAAATCAAAATTATCCACACTTAAAACAATATCTTTAAATTTTCCTGTCGAATCTAAATAAAAATCAAAATGTTTGGAATCGGAATTATAGGTTATTTTAGCATAATAAACTGTACTATCTGGTCTTAATATAAATATATTTTCATTCATTTTAAGGGTTCTTGTGGCATTGTGAAGAGCTGTAATTGTATCATTATAAGGTACTTGCAAGGCTACGTGATTTCCATTTGGGTCATTAAAATCAAGACCATTTTTGTACATATCGATTTCTAATGCAACACAATTTGTAATTCCATTATAGCCTAAACTACCACCTTTTTCAGTAGTTTTAAAGGTTTTGCCATTTTGAAATAAAACTGCAAAACCATCAGCACCAGGCAATGAGCCATCAACTGAGAAATTATTGCTACCATTTGACATTCTAAATGAGAAATTCATTTCAAAAGAGCTTCGCAAAGCTAATCTTTCGCCATAAGTAACTCCACCTATTGCATTAGACTTAGTATCTGTAAGCATAATAGTTGAATCATTTGTAAATACAGCACTCCCAACAAGATTAACTTGTGATTTGGGGCTAAAGTTTTTAAATTCAAAGCCTCTACCATCGCAATTTGGATTTAAAGAAACTCCTTCTCCATAAAGCTGAACTTGGGCAGGACTGCCAACTCCTTCATATTCAAAAAGCAGAGAGCCGCTTGTTCTACCTTTGTATTTTGGTAAAAATCTTAAATCCATTTTAAGTTCTTCATTTGGCTTGAGAGTAACTTTATCAATATTTACAATTTCAGTAAAATCAGTAGAATTTGGTCCATTTTGATAAATTTTATTTATTTTTAAGTCGGCAGTTCCAATATTTTTAATAGTTTTTACTTGAATTGTATCTTTAGAATTATTTACTCTAACTTGCCCGAAGTCTATAATTTGGTTCAAAACTTGAACCATTGGCTGAATACCTTCGCCTGTGATATTATATTTTAAAGTATTAGATTGAGTAATAATTACAATAGTTGATTTTCTCAATCCAATAGCTTTTGGCTTAAATCTAAATTCTACATTTTTATCTTTCTTTTCATCAACAAAATAGACTGGAATACCAGAAACTACTTGAAATTCATTAAATTGATTTCCTTCAAAATAAATGCTATCTATTCTACATTTGTATGAACCAATATTTTTAATAAAAGCTGAAACAACTGAATCCTTCACACTCCCTACTAATTTCTTACCCATGTCAATATTTTGTGCTGTTATTTCTGGAACTACAATTGAAAAAACACTATCTGAAATATCACTTTGCAAAGAAGGTGCATCAATGTTCCAAATCATTGCTGTAGAGTCAAAGCTAACTGTAGCAACTTTTCTACCATCTGGACTCCAACTTATGTTATTAACTTGACTTTTATGTCCAATTAAATCTATTAATAAATTACCAGTTTTACTATCCCAAATCTTACTTGTATTATCATAACTTGAAGTTGCAACTTTAGTCCCATCTGGACTCCAATTAATATTATTAACAATATTTTTATGACTTTTTAAATCTTGTAATATTTTACCTGAATTTACATCCCAAATCTTACTATCATCATCATAACCTGTTGTAGCAACTTTAGTCCCATCTGGACTCCAACTAATATCTAAAACTCTGCCCAAATGCCCTTTTAATATTTGTAGTATTTTACCTGAATTTGCATCCCAAATTAAACCTGTTTTGTCCATACTTGTAGTTGCAACTTTAGTTCCATCTGGACTCCAACTAACATCAGTTACATCATCTGAATGACCTTTAAAATCTATTAGCAAAATACCATTTTTTACATCCCATATTTTACATGATCTGTAATTACTTACTGTAGCTAATTTAGTGTTATCTGGACTCCATCTTACATTTGTAATCCAGTCATTATTATGTTGTAAATTTTGTAAAAGATTACCTGTATTTACATCCCATATTTTACCTATATTATACCC
>JAYTXK010000093.1:0-4382 GCA_043743005.1 Ignavibacteriota bacterium | reverse complement strand
ACCAGTTGTAACAAAATTCTTTGATACTGATGTACCAAGTGAACTAAAGCTATATCCACCAACTGATAAAGGACCTTGTGCATTGCCTATTACAGCTCCATCTTGTTTTGAAAGTGGAGTCAAAAGTAAAGTACCACCCTGCAATGAAGTTGCATCACCCAATGATGAAACAGTAACATCTACAGTTGAGCCAGATTTTAAAAAAGGTGCAACTGTGGAAGTTACCATTACAGCAGCAACATTTCTCATTCTATTAGTTTTTTGATCAGTAGTAAGCCCAAATCTCTTTAACATATTAATTACAGATTGATTTGTATAGTTAGTTAATTGATTATCACCAGTTTGGTTTAGCCCAACTACCAATCCATAACCTATTACTTGAGTGCCATTCACTCCCTCTATATTTGCTATATCTTTTATACGTGCCGCAAAAAGTTGAGAGCCAATTAATAGCAAAAGTAATAATGCAATTGCAATGCTTTTAATAATTCGAGTTAATTTTAAGTTTCTATAATAATGAGCATCATAATCAAATCTATACCTTGACTGAAATAGATTTCTTTGAGCACTTAAAAATTTTATTTTATTATCAGAAATATACATTATCATACCTATAAAAATTATGCTTATTAAAAAAGTATTCTTAAAAATTTTGTAATAAGCCCAGGTTCTTGAGTTTCAGATACACTTCCTTGACCATCAATAAATAAAGTCAAGTCCAATATACTATATGAATATACAGAGTTATTTGGCAAAATATCAACTGGTCTTATTATACCTTTGATAGTGATAGTTTGAGTTTCGCCGTTGATTTTAGTCGTACGCTTACCTTCAATTGATAAATTTCCATTTTGTTCAACACTTAATACTCTAACCGATAATTTTGACCTAATTATTTCATTGCGTGTTGCTTTGCCTTGTGAGCTAAATTTGCTCCCAGTTCCTAAGCCAATGCTACCTTTAATAGCACCATTTGTTCCTGCTGACAAATCTCCAGAAAGGTTAGTAGCTCTATCATTGGATAAGGCGGCATTATTTTCAGCCTGAGTATCTTCAGTAATTAAGACCATAAGGGCATCACCTACTTTAAATGCTTTAACATCTGAAAATAAAGAAACAGAGGAATTCTGTATAAATTGAGATTTTGCTTCACTATAAATTAGCAAAGCAAACATAATTGTTAATATTTTAAATAAATTTTTCATTTTTTACCTCTTATTAAGGATAATATTACCATCACTTCCAACTTTACCTTGCAATATTTGCTTACCTTCTTCTCTTTGAACTCGAATAGTTTCACCTTCCTGAGCGTCATTTAGTGCTGTTCCAATTGTGGCAATTTGCACTCCATCTGATTCGACCACTACTTTTACCTTATTACCTTTTACAACTTTGAATGATTTTGTAATCATTGATTTGTTTATTTGTTGGTTTTTAGTAATTGAATTGCCAACAGTTTTTCCAATCAAATCTTTAATTTCTGCAAAGTCTTCAATAGTTGATTGGGTTAGTAATTCTTTTGATAGAGTAATATCATTTTCAGATAGTACAGTTCCAGCTTTAATTAAATGAGTTGCAATTGGAACAAGTTTGTATTCTGAAATTTTAAAATAAACTTTTGATATTCTAATTACTTTATCATCAACTGAAAACTCAATATTAATTGGACTAATACCAGCTAATTTATTATTAGGAGATACGATTCTGGCTTTAACTCCATCTTCATCAAAAGATTGAGTTTCAACTCTTTGTACTAAATTTACTTTAGTATCCTGACTTACCAAATCTCGAACAAAATCAAAACATGCTTCTTCTAATCGTTCTTGTGAAAACGAAGATTTGGCAAATGAATAATCATTTACCAAAAACAAAAAGATTAATATTTTAATTATATTTTTCATTATCTCTTCAAACTAACAGCAGTATTTAAAATATCATCAGCAGTTTTAACCGATTTTGAATTCAATTCATAAGCTCTTTGTGCAGTAATCATATTTACCATTTCTTCTACTATATCAACATTAGAATTTTCTAAATGATTTTGGTAAATTTCACCAGTATTGTTTTTGCCTGGTTGCTCGATTACAGGCTGACCAGAACCGGGAGTAGCAGAATACAAATTATCTCCAATTGCTTTCAATCCAGCTGGATTAATAAATCTAGCAAGTTCTATTTGTCCAATAGTTTGAGCTTCGGTAGAATTTGGAGTTAAGATACTAACAACTCCATCTCTTGAAACTTGAACTTCAGTTGCATCGGAAGGTATTCTAAAACCAGGGTCTAAAGTTAATCCTTGTGCATTGACTAAAGTACCATTTCTATCCATTTTGAAAGAACCATCTCTCGAATATGCAAGAGTATTATCTGGCTTTCTCATAGTAAAAAAGCCTTCACCATTAATAGCCATATCAAGACTATTAGTGGTTTGTTGCATATCACCTTGTTTGAACAATTTGGTAGTAGCTACTAATTCAGTACCAGAACCGATTTGCACTTCATTTAGTGGTTCCACTCCAGAACGAGCAGTATTACCAGCTGGTTTCAAAGTTTCATAAAGCAAATCTTGAAATTCAGGTCTATTTTTCTTGAACCCTGTTGTATTAACGTTAGCAATATTGTTTGATATTATTTCAACATATCTTTGTTGAGCGGTCAAACCAGTTGCAGCTGTTCTTAGAGTTTTATCCATAAAGTACTTCCTTGTATTTTAAACATCCTTGTGTTTGGATAAAGGTAATTAGATAGTTAAAACTTTTGGCTAATCTTCATCCTGAATATTTTAGCCTTAATAATACTTACCTAATTTAATGCTATTATCGAGAGTTGAGTCGTTCGTATGGATTACTTTGCTTCCTGCTTCAAACATACGCTGAAGTTCAATCATATCGACCATCTCTTTGATAATATCAACATTGGAGCCCTCAAGCCATCCTTGCTTTATGCTCACATTTTCGTTGGAGCTATAACTAACTCCAGCATTTTCACGAGCGACAAAGCACTCGTTAGAAACTTTTTCTAATTGTTGAGGATTTTCTACTAAAGCAATTAACAAACTTCCAATGCGTTCTTTATTTGCAAATACATCGCCTTGGTCATTTATTTTAATATCAACTGCCTTAGATTCCGAGTTGTTATTTTCAGAATTAAACTGAGCACTTACAGATATAGGACCATCAACACCCATGAGCATTTTGCCATCCTTGGCAATGATTTTACCATCCGTAGAGAGTTTAAAATGCCCATTTCTACTTAAAAATTCTTTCCCTTCTTCATCTTGCAAAGTGAAAAACCCTTTGTCTTGAATTACCATATCCAATGGATTGCCAGTTTCTTGAAAAGAGCCAGCTCTAAAATCTATATATTTACCAATTGGTGGATCATCATCTTCTGCATCGCCGGGTGTATTCCACAAGTTGGCTTTTGCATCAATAATATTCCTTTCAAAAACATTATCTCTCTTAAAGCCAGATGTATTTGAGTTTGCCATATTATTAGCAATTACTTCCAATCTGGTTTGTTGAGGCAACATACCCATTGCGGCTGTATATAGCTCTTTTATCATTAAATAGATTCCACTAATTTAGATTTTTTCATTTCATCAATTTTGTAAATATAGCTCATTATTTCAGAAACAACTTTATAGTATTCGTTTGGAATACTTTTCAGAAAATCTAATTTAGCAAGCATTTTGATTAATTCAGAATCTTCGTGAACTGGAAGATTATTATCTACTGCTGCTTGAATTATTTTTTCACATAATGAAGCACTCAAACCATTTATTCCTTTTGATTTGCTACTTCCATTAAGAGTTCCATTATAAGCATTATATGCTCCTAATTTATTCCCTGTGAACTGCTCTGATTTTTTAGTAAGATTTTCCATGATATAGAGACTGTCCATAATTTTACTCCTTTCTATTTACAAGACTTGTGCCAAACAAAAAACCTTATGATTTATGTGGATAATTCAACAAAATATCACTACAAATAGAATATTTAAAGTATGATTTTTTATCTATTACAAGTATAAGCTATTGAAAAATAATATTATTACGTAATACTACTTAAATATATGAATATTTATTAACAATGATTAAAAATAATATTATTTATATGTTGTTTTGGCTAAATATAGAACTTGGCTAATAGTATAATCGCTTTTTAACCAATTGAATAATTATATACTTTTTGAAAAAGTATTTTAACTTAGTGCAATAATTTAATATTATCTAATTCGTTAAAGCTTATTAGTATTAAAATATATGCTTAGGAAATAAAATGTTATTACCAAACGAGGAATGGAAAGAAATTGATTTAAACACAGATTCTTTATGGTTGATAAACGAAAGGGACAAATCAGGCAAACACGAAAATAATTATCAT
>JAYTXK010000092.1:0-5515 GCA_043743005.1 Ignavibacteriota bacterium | reverse complement strand
ATATTTTTCATCTGATGAAATTGCTACTCTAATTAAACTATTATTAATAGTGTGTTTATAAGTAAATACTAAGGAATCTTGTGGGACTGTACTTATATTATACCCTTCCTCATTATCAATTTTAAAACTATGTACAAGATACTTTCCAGTTTTAGAAAAGAAAGAATTACCAGAGCTAATGCCCTCGTACATTCTTGTTTCTTTAGCAGTAGCTACATCCCATATCCCAACATGATTTCCAGTTCCAGTTGCAAATATTTTATTATTTGGGTGGAAAGAAACTGAATAAATATCAATTGGAGTTGCTCTCATCCATACAGTATCAATCTCTACTGATTTTAGGTTAGCAAAAGCAAACACAAAAAACATCATAAGAACAAAAAACTTTTTCATAAAAACCTCTTATATATTAGAAGTGAATAAATATAATTTAATAAAAACATAAAAAACCTCTTAAAAATGTTATAAAAAAATGTGAAAACTCTAAATATAAAATACTTAAATAATTACTAATTATATTAATATTTATTTAAATTAAACAAATAGTCAAAAAAAAAGACTTTCTCAATTGCATAAGAAAGTCTTTAAATTTCAATTATCTAATATATATTTATTTTGCAATAGAAACGCTACGTCGTTCTCTAATTACAGTTACAGTTATTTGTCCTGGATATTCCATTTCATTTTCAATTCTTTTTGCAATATTATCAGCAAGTTCATCAGCATATTGATCATTAATCTTTTCTGGTTCAACTATTACTCTAATTTCACGACCAGCTTGAATAGCAAAAGTTTTAGAAACTCCATCCCAACTATTTGCAATTTCTTCAAGTTTTTCAAGACGCTTGATGTAATTTTCTAAAGATTCACGTCTTGCACCCGGTCTTGCTCCACTAATACTATCAGCTGCTTGAACTATAACAGCAATTGCAGATTCCATTTCAATATCTTCATGGTGAGCTCCAATAGCATTGCATACAATTGGATGTTCTCTATTCTTTTTAGCAAGTTCCATTCCCAATAAAGCGTGAGGACCTTCTATATCACGATCCACACATTTACCAATATCATGAAGCAATGCTGCACGTTTAGAAAGATTTACATCTAATCCAAGCTCAACAGCCATTATTCCACAAATATATGCAGTTTCTATTGAGTGATTTAAAAGATTTTGACCATAGCTCGAACGATATTTCATTTTACCAATAAAGCGAATTAGCTCAGGTCGCATATTATGAATTCCAAGCTCAATAAGAGTAGTTTCCCCTGTACGAATCATTTCTTCTTCAAGTTCTTTTTCAGCTTTGTGAACTACTTCTTCAATTCTAGTTGGGTGGATTCTACCATCAGCCATAAGTTTTTCAAGAGCCATTTTGGCAACTTGTCTTCGATAAGGATCAAACCCAGAAATAATAACAGCCTCTGGAGTATCATCAATAATTAAATCAATACCAGTTGCTGCTTCAAAAGCACGAATATTTCTACCTTCTCTACCAATTATTCTACCTTTCATTTCATCGCTTGCCAAATTCAATACCGAAACAGTAGTTTCAACACTATGGTCAGAGGCAGTACGTTGAATAGCTTGAACAATTATATTTTGAGCCTCACGATTTGCTTTTAGCTTAGTATCCTCACGAATTTGATTTAGCTTTTGCGAGGCATCAGTTTTAGCAATATTAATCATATCATCAATCAATTGCTTTTTAGCTTCATCTCGAGATAATCCAGCCATTTTTTCAAGTTTTTTAGCTTGTTCATCATAAGATTCTTGAGCTTTTTGAAGTAGCTCATTTACTTTCTTTTCTTTTGCTTGTAAGTCTTGCTCAAAATTATGCAAACTTTTTTCTTTTTTAAGAATAGTTTCTAACTTTTGCTCTACAGCATCTTCTCTCGATTTGACATTTTTCTCTTGCATTGAAAGTTGACTTCTTTTCGATTCAGTATTACTTTCAAAATCTTGTTTCTTTTTATGCCATTCTTCTTTTATTTCAATTTTTCTTTCTTTAAGTAAATTATCAGCAGCTTTTTCGCCATCAACAATAATTGATTTGGCTTTTGCATCAGCTTCAATAATTTTTGCAGCAATTAATTTTTTCCCAGTAACTGAAGTAATTAAATAACCGACCACTAAGCCAACAACAAGCCCAACTAAACTAATGACTGTTGTAACAATTGAATCATTCATTATGTTTCAAATCCTCCCCAAAAATATAAAATTTAAATTAGATTAATAAAATAATAATTAAAAAAAACACCACACTATAATCGGGTTTTGTCTTTCGACAAAACAGCTAGAAGATTATCGAATCCTTCTCTAACACAGTGGGTGAAGCCCAACAAAATCTAAAATCTACCGATTCCTCATCCCCATAAGGGTTGCAAAATTATGCCCCAAAGCACGTAGCCCGCTATCAATTGAAGGAGTCTATCTCCCATTTAAGTAAACTTATAGATTCAAATACTTGTGCAAACGACAATAGTGTGGCATATAATATAATATATGTCAAATAGATATTGATAATGATATATCAATATGAGGTATTGATTGAGATTTATTTAATTCTTTGAGTTAAAGTGCTTTTCTAAATTTGCTGTTTTAAACTATTTAAAAGTAAATCAGACATTTTATTTAATTCATCAGTCAAGTAATTGTTGTTATTCTCATACTCCAAATTTTGCTTTATTTTTAGTTCAGCAATATTTAAAGCTGCCAAAATAGGCAAGGAATCTCTTTGTAACTCATTAGTATTTTTAACTAAATTCTCAAGTTGACTATTAACTTCATCAGCAGTAGCTAATATGATACTTTCATCCTCACCTTTGAGGTTGTATTCTCGTCCGCCGATTACTGTTTTAATTGTTTTCCCCATTTTTATATATCGTTGCTCGAATATTTATAAATTATCGAATTTTGCGACAAACTAAATTACGTAAAATATTTCTCAAAAAAAACATTTATTTTGTGCAACAAATTAAGTTTATTAACGTATTAAAATTAAAATTTCATTAAGTACCAACAAACTAACAAGATTTTAATAAGTTTTTCGTTTTTATTCAAACAAACATTTTACAAAAAAAATAATTGGAAAAATTATAGAAATATATGACTCTTTTTGAAAATTAATTTAATGGATTTTCTTAACTATAATACAATATGTATAATTTTAAAGGTATAATAAAATGAACAAACAAATATTGAAACCAACCTTATTTTTAGGTGTAGGTATGTTTTTGGGTGTATTGCTAGTTTCTAGCTTCGATTCATCTCTTTTAAATTCACTTTTTGCAAGTGAAAAGTCTAAGATTGGTGCTGATAATGCTCCAGTTACAATGAATTCACAAATGAAAATAATCAATGATTCATTTGTTGCAGTTAGTGATGCAGTATTGCCTACTGTTGTAAGTATTAATGTAGAATCTGAAATGAAAGGTGGTGGTTCGATGAACTCGCCAAGAGGATTAGATGAGTTTTTCAAATTCTTTGGTGGACCTAATAGAGGTGGCAATGATGATGAAGAAGAAAGTGATGGCAAACCTCAAAAAAATGAAAGAAAACCTCGTCAACGTGGAGCAGGCTCTGGAGTAATTATTTCTAAAGATGGTTATATAGTTACAAATAATCACGTTGTTGAAAATGCAGTTGAAGATGGTATTAAAGTAATAACAAGCGACAAAAAAGAATACACTGCAAAATTAATTGGAACTGACCCTTCTACTGACTTAGCAGTTTTAAAAATAGAAGCTGATAATTTGAAACCAGCTCATTTTGGTGATATTAATACAGTTAGAGTAGGAGAATTTGCTATTGCTGTTGGTAATCCTTTAGGACTAAATTCTACTGTTACTTCAGGTATAGTAAGTGCAATAGGTCGTGGTAGATTAGGCTTGCCAAAGAAAGCTGAGTTTAGTGTTGAATATTATATTCAAACTGATGCTGCTATCAATCCGGGAAATAGTGGTGGTGGATTATTTGATTTGAACGGCTCTTTGATTGGAATTAATACTGCTATTGCAACCGAAACTGGTACATATATTGGATATGGTTTTGCAATTCCTGTTGACTTAGCAAAATCTGTTATTTTAGATTTAATTGATGATGGTAAAGTTGATAGAGGATTTATTGGAGTTAAAATTACAAGCATCAAAGATGAAGTTGAGGCTAAATCTTTGGGTTTGGATTCCCCAAAAGGTGCTTGGATACAAGATGTACTTCCAAAAGGTGCAGGCAAAGAGGCTGGTTTGGAAAATGGAGATGTGATTTTAAAAGTTGATGGTAAGACTATTAAATCTTCTGAAGAATTACAAAGTCAAATTGTTCTACATAGAGCAGGCGATAAGGTAAAACTTACAATTTGGAGAGATGGCAAAGAGATAGAAAAAATTGTTAAGTTGAAATCAAATAACAAAGAAGATGAAAAAGCCAGCAATGAAGCTGTAACAGGTGGAGATAGCAATGATAATAGAAAAGAAGAACCTATAAAGTTTGAAGATTTTGGATTTTCTGTAAAGCCACTTGATAGCAAAACTAAAAATGATTTTGATATTAATAATGGTGTAATTGTTTCTGATGTAAAGCAATATAGCCCAGTTTTTGAGAGAGGATTGATTAAAGGTGGTGTAATATTTAAAGCAGATAGAAAGGAAATTAAATCTGTAAACCAACTTAAAGACATTCTAAATTCTAAAAAAGTTGGTGAAGCAATATTACTACATATCAAATATAAAGATAATACTAGAATGATTGCAATCGAAGTACCTAAGAAACAAGGATAGTATTTATTTTTTTAGCTAAATTATTAAAAAGACTGTTTCAAAAGGACAGTCTTTTTATATATAATGTTTCTCATCTACTACAAAAGGTGCTACTCCTCTTGTGCCTGTTGGTATTTTCATATCGCATAAGGCTACTCGCACATTGCCTTTAGTGGTCTTTTAAGATTGTCCCAAACTGCCTTTGGCACTTCGGGAGCCCTGCATACTGTTTCTTATCAAGTATGCGAAAGAAGTTTTTGTTTGTAACATCAGTTGTAAGTGCATCAAGATAGAAAAGTGGGTCTGTAATAGTGTCTTTATCTTGCTTATTTACTGCAAACCTACCTTGTTGCTCATTTCGGTAAATGTGCCATTCTGATACTGCTGGCATTTTAGTTATAAACTTAAATTATTAATATGCTTAGACAAAGTATTAACTCTTCGCATTATAGTATTTTGGGATTTTTGCGATTTTATACTTTCTTTAATTGAATCAATCATTAATTCAATTTCTAACTTTTCATTTGCTAATAAATATTGAACTCTAAACTCGGGTTCAAGCATTTTACTTTCAAATAAAATATCATAATTTGTTTTCATTTATTCTCCAAATTTGAGTAAAATATATTTTTTATTTTAATTGCTAAGTCTATTTCTTTATTGGGAATTTTATCTGTTTTCTTAATAAAAGCATGAGTAAATACAATTCTTTTATTAATGTAGTAAAAATAGAAACATCTGGTAATTTTATTTCTATGAC
>JAYTXK010000091.1:0-6744 GCA_043743005.1 Ignavibacteriota bacterium | reverse complement strand
GTAATCTTGGCTCACCTTATGCAATTCGTAATCCATATAAATTAGATGAAAACTTAAGTGAACCAATTTTAGAAATGGATGTAAATGATGAGTTTAAAGCATTTACTGAAGCCTGCCATTTACTAAATATAAAAGTAATAACTGAATTTGTATTTCGTACTGCAAGTATAGATTCTGAAATAGCTTTAGAGCATCCCGAATGGTTCTATTGGATAAAGTCCAATTTGAAAAATAGAGAGGAAGGAAGTGAGTCAACTGCTCAATATGGATCTCCAATATTTCTTAAAAGAGAGCTAAAAGAAATAAAAGAAAAAATTGAAGAAGGAGAATTAGATGATACAATTCCTCCTAATGATCAATACAAAAGAATGTTTTACCCTACTCCAACTAAAGTTGCAAGAGTAGAATCTAAAATTTGTGGGATAACAGCTAAAAAAGATGATGTACGAATTCCGGGAGCATTTGCAGACTGGCCCCCAGATGATAACCAACCGGCTTGGTCTGATGTTACATATCTTAAATTATATGAACATAATGAATTTAACTATATTGCATATAATACAATTCGATTTTATGATAATAAACTAATCAAAAAGGAAAATAAAAATTTACCTCTTTGGAATTATATTACAAACATAATTCCACATTATCAAAATGAGTTTGATATTGATGGAGTAATGATTGATATGGGGCATGCTTTACCAAATGAACTTTTAAGTAAAATTATTAGTAAAGCAAGAGAAAATAATCCAAACTTTATTTTCTGGGAAGAAAATTTTAATTTGAGT
Source organism: Ignavibacteriota bacterium (assembly GCA_043743005.1). Classification (GTDB taxonomy): domain Bacteria; phylum Bacteroidota; class Ignavibacteria; order Kapaibacteriales; family UBA2268; genus JAPLFM01. The sequence goes on along the minus strand of JAYTXK010000091.1, from coordinate 5,956 downwards.
GAAGTTTCTATAAAAAATGGCTATAATGCTGTGCTTGGTTATATGTGTTTTGATAATCATTCTTCAGGAAAAATTACAAATTTACTTCAACGAATTTCGAGTGAAGAATATAATCAACTTCCTTCATTTTTTGCCACAAGTGAAACTCATAATACAGAAAGAGCCATAACAAGATTTGGCAATAAAAAATACAATGTATTTTCTTTTGCAATTAATTCAATGATTCCAGCACTTTCATTTATTCATAATGGGTTTGAACTCTGTGAAGAAAATCCGGTAAATACTGGATTAGGATTTACTGATGAGCAAATTGCAAATTATCCATCTGATAAATTACCACTTTTTTCAAAATCGGCTTTGCATTGGAAAAATGATAATATAATTGATGAAATTAGAGCTATTAATAATATTAAAAGTGAAATTGATTTTTTAGATGAAACTCTTACATTAGTTGAAACAAATAATACTAATGTAATTGCATTTACTCGAAATACCAATTTAGGAATTTTACTTTTTATTGGAAGTATGCTTGAACAAGAAATAGATGCAGAAATATATTTGAATGATAACTCTTCATTTAAAGATATTTTTAATTCTGAAAATATAATAGAATTATATGATAGTAAATTAGTAATAAAAATGCAGCAATTTGACTTTAAAATATTGATAGGAAATTAAAATAAATAAGTTGAGTTGTCGTTTGATGTTTAATGTTTGCTAAAAGGAAATTGAAAAATGAGTTTTTTTGAAATAATTGAAGAAATCAAAAAGTTTGATTATGAAGAATTAAAAGAGTTAAACTTAATTACAACAAAGTATATTGATGAAATTGAAAGAGATGAATTATATAATTCGCATTTGGAATCTTTAAATGAATACAGAGAAGGTAAATTAGAATTTAGTTCTGATTTTGATAAGCTCAAGAGTATGTTGGTATAGAAATAATGGAAATATCATTTAGTTCTTCGTTTAAAAAATCGTATCATAAATACATTAAACCAAATAATAATTTAAATATTATATTTGATGAGAAATTAATAATATTTATATTTATTTCAATTAGCTTTATGATTTTCTCTAAGTAAATCTAAAACAGATTTAACAGGATTAAAAGTTATAATTGGCATTTCAATAAATATACTTATCCAATCTGCCATAGAGCCATTCCACAATCCGGGTAATTCTAATATTTTTATGTTTTTACCATTATAAGATTTTTCTGTAATAATACTCATATTATAATCTACATAATTTTCCAATTCAAATTTTTCACCTTTGTAATTTTTCAAACCACATACTATATCAACTGGATTGAAATGAGTTGAACTTTTGAGAATTGATAATTGCTCATCTTTACTTTTATCAATTTGTAAATTTTCAACTATTTGAAGATTTATTTCGTTATCTTCATCTCTCACCCAAAAAGGTCCTCCACCTGGCTCACCTTCGTTTTTAACCATACCACATATTCTAATAGGTCTATTTAATTTATCTCTTAAAATTGATTTGGTTTCCCAAGTATTATAAACTGAAAAATCAATATGAATATTTAATTTATTATTGGCAAAATCTATAATTTCCTTTAATCTTATCTCATCTAAATTAGAATTTTCTAATTCATGAAGATATTTAAATACAGTTTCTTGTATATCTACAAAATATCCAGTTAATAATTTTCTATAAAACATAATATCATTATGCTTATTCATTGGAGCAACATTATCAATATTTTTAATTGCAATTATATCTGAATTTAAATTATTTAGATTATTGAGCAAAGCACCATGACCAGCAGGTCTTAATAGTATTCTACCAAACTGATCCCTTGCAATTTCATTTTTATCATCTAAGGAAATTGTATTAGTTGATTTATTTTGAATTGAAAGGCTAATATCGAAATTAATACCAAACATAGATGAAATTAATTTATTCAGCTTTTGTTCTACTAATTCTAAATGCTCCTCAGAAACTGTAAAGTGCAAAATTGCATTTCTTTTGTCATCAAGTCCAAATAGCTCCGATTCAGCCAGATGTTCAAAAATAGCAGTTTGGGCTTCGTATTCATACTTGTGAAATGGAATTAATGCCTTTGGTTGAAGTGCATAATTCATTCCATCAGTACTCAAAATAAATCTCAAAATATCAGCAAACTCATTGTTTTCTAAAAGTTCTTCTAAATTAAGTCCCTTTTCATTCATTGATTTTTTCAACAAATCATAAAAAGGTATATCTTTGATATTTGTTAAAAAGAAAAGACAGTCTTCAACTTGTAAATCAGAATCTTCTAATACTTTTAATATATCAAATGTAGAATAAGCAAAATTATTTAGCACATAAGCAAGTGGTTGGAACATACGAGATGCTGCACCAGATGCAGGAATAAATTTTTCAATTTTGCCAGAATTTGCTGCATCTTGGTATTTGAGAATGTAAAAGTCATACATATCTTTTGGTATTTGCACAATGCCATCGCCTATAATTGCTGGCTTTACAATATGTACAAACTTTGCTCCATCTAATAATATTTGATATTGCTTTTCAACATTTTCTAAATTAATTTCAAATTCATTTAAATATTCTATATCTTTGTTTTTTAGATTTAATGACATTCTTAACACTTAAAGTTAATATTTTAAAAAATAATTTTAGATTTTTGTCAATGACGAATAAACAAATAAACAAATTGAAATATAATAAACAAGGACAAGCTTATTTTTTTGCAATTTTAGCAGTATTTTTATGGTCAACAGTTGCTACAGCTTTCAAATTTGCATTAATCACATATACTTATATCGATTTATTATTAGGATCATCTTTAGTATCTTTTTTGTGTTTGCTTATTATTGCAGCTTTGCAAGGAAAAGCAAAAGAAGTATTTAGTTTTGATTTTAAAAGTCTGAAAAAATCAATCTTTCTGGGATTTTTAAATCCTTTTTTATATTATTATTTACTTTTTATTGCCTACTCTATTTTGCCTGCACAAGAAGCATTAAGTCTTAATTATACTTGGGCAGCTTGGCTATTAATATTATCGGCAGTTATTTTGAAAGAAAGACTAAATATTTTTAGTATAATTAGCATAATTTTTTCAACTTTGGGAATATTAATAATTTCATCAAAAGGAGATTTATTAAATTTACATTTCAATAATACTTATGGGGTATTTATTGCATTATCAAGTGCTGTTGTTTGGGCTTTTTATTGGATATTGAATTTAAAAAATGAAGCTGATGAAATTATAAGTTTATGCAGAAATTTTCTTTTTGGAACATTATTTTCAATTATTGTATGGCTATTTCTAGGATCAAATGTTATTTTTACTTATAAAGCTACAATTTCAGTAATTTATGTAGGTTTATTTGAAATGGGATTTACTTTTTTCTTTTGGCTGAAAGCACTATCACTTACAAGTAAAAAATCAAAAGTAACTAATTTAATATATTTATCTCCATTTATCTCCTTAATATTATTAAGTACATTCACTGGTGAAAAAATACTAACTTCAACCTTAATTGGATTAATTTTAATTATTATTGGAATAATTATAGAGCAACTTAGGAAATAAATTATGTCTAATAACTTTTCTTCAAGTATCTTCATTTGCATTTGTCTTTGACTTCCGTCACTCCGATGGGTCGATTGACCCAAAGCGATGAACCTAAGTGTTTGGTATTAATTCCCTCCTCCCCAATTTTAACTTGTTAAAATTTTTCGGGGAGGGGTGGGGTCAGCACCTTATATATTACAGATATTTATCTCATAAGGAGCTAAAAAATCACTGCAATTGTAACTCGCTGTTATATCAAGCATTTAGCTAAAATTCTTGTAGTAATTGCAGTAAATTACGCTATTTTTGGGTTGTCATTCTGAACTTGATTCAGGTTTTTACTGGCTTTTGCATTTCTTCGTCACTCCGAGCAAAGCGTGGAGTCAAGTGTTTAGTATTAATTTCTCCCTCCCCGATTTTTGATTTTATATCAAAAATCTTTGGTGGAGGGTCGGGGTGGGGTTCTTAATTTGCTTTTCAAACTACATTGCTGACCTCACCCCAAACCCCTCTTCACGACTGGAGATGGGCTTAATACAGCAAGAAACTGCAAAATCACTTTCATATTTATCTATGACTTAACGATATTCTTTGCAGGGGTCGATTGACCCATTGCAGTAAAATGGGTTCTTTTTTTCGTTTCTCGCCCCACCGGGGAGAGACTAAGAGAGGGGTTGTAGTTAAAACTTTGCGGAGCAAACAACATATTTTAAGAACTACCCCGTCTTGCTTCGCAATCCACCCCTTCTAAAAAAGGGGAATTTAAGAAAAATCACTGCAAAATCGTATCATTATTTATCAATAACTTAACAATAATCTTTGCAGTAATTGCAGTAAATTTGGCACATATTTCTACTGCAAAAAGTAAAAAACCAAAGAACAAAACACACAAATATGTATTATTGACGTATAAATTAGGGTTATGTTGCTTGTTTAAATAAAATTAATTATGAATTGTATTTAGGTGTAAATTGATAAATTATATAACAAAGAAGCCTAAGACTTTTGTGCTTAGGCTTTAATAATTTAATATGAAAGATTTAAACTTTCCATAATGTCATAAGCAGGAATGGAAAAGGATAATCCTTCTACTCCATTGCCTATTAATTTGAATTCTACTACTGAGGCAAGCTCACCATTTTTAAGTACAATTGGTCCACCACTATTGCCTTTATTTATTTTAATATCAGTTTGTAAGTAGTTCATTTGTTTGTGTTTTCTTACACCTGAAACAATTCCTTTTGATACTGATTGCCCTAATTGAATAGATTTTGGAGTGCCAATTGCTAATATTTCATCACCAACATTATAATTTTGTTTTTCTGGAATTTGGAATGCAAATTCAAAATTACCTTCAATTTTAAGAATTGCCAAATCAATTGACTTATTAGATCTTATTAATTTAGCTTTATATTCAGTACCATCATTTGTTACAACTGTATAATCTAAGTTTTTAGATACTACGTGATGGTTCGTAATAATATATCCATCATTACTAACTAAAAAGCCACTTCCATGCCCATCTTTATTTTTAATAGTTACAGTTGCTTTCATTGCATCACCAACATTTGAAGGTATTTTGCTTGGCTTTGAAATATTAACTTTACTATCGAATTTTATTTTAATATTTTCTTTATCAAGTAGTTTTTTAGCATTTAAAGTATCCATAAAGTCAATCATTGTAGCTTGAAGAGCATCTTCTAATGCTTGAAATTCAATTTTTTCTCTATTTTCACGATTAAAACCAAATTCTCCTGACTTTGAAATAATATTACATTTACTTAATGTATCTCCATATACATTTAAATAATTACATTCACTTGTTAATTCATAAACCATAAACCAAGCAGTTCCTTTATCTGAATAGTATCTTTGAACAAAGTTTAATGTAACATTTGTAGTATTAAAATCAATAGTATTTGTATTTTGATTCTCATAAAATACTTTGTTTAAAGTATCTTGAAATTTATTTTTAATAAGTAATTTATTAAGCTTATCATCAAAATCTGTAAATTTAATTCCTATTGTATCTAATTTTGTAGATTTTTCTGGATCAGAGTTATCGTAATAATCATCATAATTATATTGTTTAATTGTATTATTATTTTTATTTACACTAAAAGAAACATTTCCAACAAAAACTTGTTTTAGTGTAGAATCTGAAATTAAATATTTTTTGAAATTTGAAAAATTATATATTTCATCATAACTGTAAATTTTGGCTGTTGCATTATCAATTAAAGGAGGATAAAATAAAATCCCAAATGGAATCCAACTTAAATAATGTAATTTAGATTTATGGTTTGGTAATAAAACTTTATATTCGGGTTTATACAAATCATTTTCAAATTTTAATTGTTTATTTAAACAATCTTTATTTAAAATTATATTAAAAGTATCTGAAATTGT
>JAYTXK010000090.1:0-1890 GCA_043743005.1 Ignavibacteriota bacterium | reverse complement strand
TTCAGCTTGCTTTTGGTAATGCTATTATGGATTTTATTTATAGTTTGATATTTATTTTTGCTACTGCAGCTGCAACTCAAATTATTAATTCTTTATCTCATTCATATCCAATATTTACTTTAGTTATTCAAATATTAGTTATAATTACTTTATTGATTTACGGTTTTTTTAATCTAACTACAAATCCTAATGAAGTTGATTATACAAATCCAAATCAAAAATTTGATAATAATATTTTACAAAACCTAAAAACACGTGGACCAATATTGCTTGGAGTTGCAATTGCATTAACTAATTTAGCAAATCCTACTTTTATACCAACTTTAGCTTGGATTACAGTTCAAGTCCATAAGTATTCATTAATTCAAAATAGTATTATAGGTAATTTAGCATTTGCATTTGGTTTTGGGTTAGGCAATTTCCTTTGGATTTTCTTTTTAGTTAAAATGATAGTTAGATATAAAGAAAGACTTTCAGATAAAATGTTATTTAGGATTCGACAATTTACAGGTGTAACTTTTATCGGCTTTGGTACAATATTGGGTTACAGATTGTTAACTTTAACAAAATGGCCTGAAATAATCAGATTTATCTTTGCTTTATAAAATTCTTTATTTATTTATCAATCCATTTCTTCAATTAATTTCAAACCTAATGCAATTGCTCCATCTAAGGCAGTACCTTTTGCTTTTACTAATTCGAGTTCTGGACAAGCATTAATTTCATCAATTAATAAATTAGCAAGTAACGTACTTGCATCAATAATGCCACCCATTAAAGCTACTTTTACTTTGTTTCCTTTAAAGTTTTTTTGCAATGTCAATGGCAATTCAAGTAAATGTTTTGAAGATCTTTTAATAATTTCCATACAAACTTCATCACCATCTTCAGCACATTTCATAACAGTTGGAGTTAACATGTGATATTGGAATGCACCTTCATTATATGCTTTTACAATTGTTCTAGGTTCATTTATTTTAATACTAGGAATTAAGTTTTCTAATAATGTAGTCATTTTAGTTTTCTTACCTCTACCATCCAATGCTCTAACTGATGCTGTTAAACCTTCTCTGCCAATCCAAGCTCCACTTCCTTCATCATCTAATTCAATACCCCAACCACCGCATCTTACAAGTTTCTTCTTTGCAGGATTACCTAAAGCAATAGAACCAGTTCCTACAATTGTTATTATTCCTTGTTCGCCTTCAAAAGACCCTTCTAAAGCAATTTCTGCATCTGAAGTTACTAATAAATCATTAAGTTTAATTTTTTGTCCCCTTGCTAAAGTTTTTAGCAAAGCAGCTGATCTTCGTTTTTCTTCATCAAGCCATACACCAGCCAGACCAACTACAACTGCATCTAATTCAGTAGCATTAATATTTGCTTGATGGCATAATTCAATTATAACGTTCAATGTTCTTTCACACGATTCACCTACTCCAACTGCACCTATTCTTGTAGTTCCAGCTTTTGCTTTTGCTATTATTTCCCCACCTTTTACTAAAATACCTCTTGTATGAGTACCTCCACCATCAATTCCAATAATTGTGTAGTCGTTATTTTTGATATTCATTATATGCCTTAATTTTATAAAATTGTTTTAAAAGTAATCTACAATATTTGTGCCAATTTCACTTCTATAAGTATCGGACTCTTCAACAAAAAGTTTAAGAATATATTTTGAAAATTCTAAATAGTATTAATAATTTTCATTTATATTGATTTGTAAAAATAAATTATTATAATAAGCAATGAAGCAACTTAGAATATTAAATTACTTTATGATTGAAATTACTCTACCAGAAATAATTGATCAAAATTTTATTATGTTAATTCCTAAAAATAGGGATTTAATAAATCAACTAATGAAAGATGGTACAATTTCAACTT
>JAYTXK010000089.1:0-1522 GCA_043743005.1 Ignavibacteriota bacterium | reverse complement strand
AATTAGTTGTTCTTTCAAAAGTCGATTAAAATGATAATATGCCTTGATTTTTAAATATTGGATTATTTAAATCAAAATCAAAAAAAAATTACATTTCTTATTTGATATTATATATTGCCAAAAAGAAGAAGATTTTTATAATAGAAATTGTCGTAGTTAACTATTCTATATCTAATATTTTAGATAAATAGTAATTTTTGCAGCAAGTTTTTTCAGAACAAGATATTTATTTATTTATTTACTTTCTAATTAATATCATATAAAGTGAATAAATTATTTTTATCTCTTTATTAACAAAGAAATTTTATCTATTTTTGTATTTTAAAAAGTTAACTATTTAATTTAACTCAATTAATCAAGGTTTTTAAATGAAAAGTTTTTATACATTAATGTTTGCATTATTTTTTATTGCTAATATTAGCACAAAAGCAACTCCAAAAGAAGTTGTGATTGATACTAAAAAAGGTAGTACAATTTCTTATTATAGTTTTGAAAAAGGTACTATACTTCAAGATTCAATTTCAAAATGGCATATTGCTTTAGCAATTGGTACAGATGGAGCTATAAGAATTAATGACGCTGCAGCACTTCAACTATGGTTAGTACCTACAAAAACTAGCAATGATTTAGGCAAAACATTGGATACAACAGGTATGCTTGGCAATTGGATTGAGCAACATAATTCAGATTCTAATTGGACAATTGGAGCTTTTAATTTGGGTAAATCTGGCTTTGATATTGGCGATGGGGATTTGGGTTGGGGAGTTTATGACCCAAATACACATTATGTAATTGGAAGCAAGCTATTTGTAATCAAATTAAGTGCTAATAATTTTAAGCAAATAATTATAGATAGATTGGCAGCTGGTGAATATACTGTTAAATATGCTAATTTAGATGGCACATCTCTAAAAACTATTGTTTGCAATGTTGCTGATTATAAAGGGAAAAATTTTGTTGGAATTTCACTTACTGAAGATAAAGTATATGATAAAGAACCACTATCTAAAGATTGGGATATTGCAGGAACAAAATATATTGGCTTAACTCCTGATTCAAAAGGTGTATTGCAATTGTATTTATTAACTGGCTTCTTTTCTAATTCAAAATTAGCCAAAGTTACAGGTCAAACTAATAGAGTTCCAATTGGATTAAAAGTTGCTGTGATTAATGATGTCGATTTGAGCACTAATTTATTACCTCAATCAAATGATTATTCGGGGTTTATTAATAAAATTGGATATGATTGGAAGTCATTCAATGGCACAAGTTATGACTATTCAAAAAGAGTTTATTTTGCCCAAAGATTTGATAGCTTTAATAAAGCAAGTGGACTTGTTTACAAATTTGCATTTACGAAGTATTCATCTAATTCTACAACTTTTAGTCAAGAAAATTTAATTACATCAGTAAATGAAAATGAGAATAGTTTGATTTCTAATGCAGTTGTTTATCCAAATGAGATTTCAAATTCTGAAAAATTGAATTTAGTGATTACTTCAAAAGAAGCAAATACTAATTC
>JAYTXK010000088.1:0-1650 GCA_043743005.1 Ignavibacteriota bacterium | reverse complement strand
TTTAATATAATAAATTTATTTACTTTATTTGATTCAATAAAAGTATTAGCAATTTTAACATTATTTTCAGAGAGTTTTACTTCATAATGCAATTCACTCATTTCCCAGTTAAAAAGCCTATTAACCAGCACTACCATCATTTCGAGCATTGTCATTTGTTCTTTGCAATCTTGCAGGGGTATTTGAATATTAAAGAAAGTTTTATAAAGCTCTTTTCTATCTAAATGTTCCATAGTTACTTTAATTGCATCTTGATTAGTAAGGTAATTTGCTAAATACCCAGCTTTAGTGGTTTTATTATAAACAAGTGGTAATACTAAATCAAAATGAATGCTTTTTATTTCAGATTTTATTGATTTTAAACATTTTTTTGTTCCGTCATATATAAAATATTTGGTAACATTAGTTTCATTTTTAAGTATAGATTGATTTGATTTCGATGCAACTACATATATATTTACATTAGGTATTTTCTCTTTAAGTTTATGAATAAGAGGCAAGGTAACAATCATATCACCAATAACGTCATATCTCATAATTAAGATATTCTTAATTTCATCACTTGGAATAGGGTAAGCAATTTGCTTGTTTTTAAATTTAAGTTTCAAAAAGAAGTAAGCTAATTTTTTAAGTTTATATTCAATTGTTTTACCAAATCTCATTTACTTGACCTCAATGAAATCTTTAAATTCACCAATTCTAAAGCCAGTAGTTTTCTCAATTTTGTCTGTAATTAAATGTAAAAAAGGTTTTTTTAATAATTTAGGGGAAAAGTACTTTGTCCAAGAAAAGTCATTTAAAATTTTTTCATTCATTATAGTTGGATGTTTACCATTGAATTTATCTAATTCATATACGTTTTGGTAATCAAACTCAACATTATGTTCTTCTTTTTTATTAACTTCCATTGCATGGTAATACTGTTCTGTATTTTTAATTTTTAAGCCTTGAACTTTTGGAGCTTTGACCCAACCGTAATGGTAGATTTTGGCATCTATTTGCTTTGCAAATAACTTTCTAAACTGTGTTTCATTAATTTTATATCTAAATCCTTGTGCATCGCCCCAAGAAACTATATTTTTATCATTTTTAATTAATCTGATTTCTCTTTTATACCATTGCCTGCCTACTCCAATATAGTCATAAGTACCAAAAAAATGAATATATCTAAATAAAATTGATTCTACTTTGCTATCATTATTGGCTCGAATTAGCTCAGTTATGATTAGTTCATAATCATTCTCACTTATTACTTCATCGGCTTGCAAATAAAAGCACCAATCCCCAGTACAAGTAGCAAAAGCAATATTAGTTTGGTCTGAATAAATCAGTCCATCTATATTTCTTTTTTTGTCCCAAACTGTTTCAATTATTTTAATTTTTGGCTCATTCCAGCTACGAATTAATTCGGTTGTACCATCATAGGAATCTCCTGCAACAATTACATATTCATCAACTAATGGTAATAATGAATAGACAGATTCTTTGATAGGATAAGCAAATTTAATTGCATTTTTAACAAATGTAAATCCAGAAATCTTCACTTTTTTTGCTCCAATTCCCATAAGAAAAAGTATTTTAAAGCAGTATAAGTAAAGGTGCTAAATCCAGCAATTAATCCTCTAATCCCATCTCTAAAACCTTGACGTA
>JAYTXK010000087.1:0-4441 GCA_043743005.1 Ignavibacteriota bacterium | reverse complement strand
TACGACCTGCCCTACACGCGGCGGGCCCACCCCAGCTACACCGAGGCGATCCCCGCCTTCGAGATGATTAAAGATTCCGTGACCATCATGCGCGGCTGCTTCGGCGGCTGCACCTTCTGTAGCATCACCGCGCACCAGGGCCGCATCATCCAGAGCCGGTCGAAGGAGTCCATTCTGAAAGAGGTGGAGAAGGTCGCGGCCGACCCGGACTTCAAGGGCATCATCTCGGACATCGGCGGCGCGACCGCCAACATGTACCAGATGCGCTGCACCCGGCCGGACGTGGAAGCCAAGTGCAAGCGGCTGAGTTGCATCCATCCCACCATCTGCAAGCTGCTCGGCACCGACCACGGCCCGACGCTGGAGTTGATGCGCGAGGCCCGCGCCACGCCCGGCATCCGCAAGGTGCTGGTATCCAGCGGCATCCGCATGGACCTGGCGCAACTGTCCGAAGTGTACGTGACGGAGCTGGCCGCGCACCACGTCGGCGGGCGGTTGAAGGTGGCCCCGGAACACGCCAGCCCGGCCGTGCTGGACCTGATGAAGAAGCCGAGCATCGACAACTTCGGGGTGTTCGCCGAGCAGTACCGGGAGGCAAGCACGAAGGCCGGCAAGCCGAAGCAGCAGCTCGTGCCGTACTTCATCGCCAGCCACCCCGGTTCAACGATTGACGAGATGATCGACCTGGCGCTGTATTTGAAGCAGAACGGCTACAAGCCGGATCAAGTGCAGGACTTCATCCCGGCGCCGTTCGACATCGCGACGTGCATGTATTACACCGGCCTGGACCCGTTCACGAAAAAGCCGGTGACGATTGCGAAGGGATTGAACGACCGCAAGATGCAGCGGGCGCTCATGCAGTTCTTCAAGCCGGAGAACTACTTCGAGGTCCGCGAGGCGCTGATTCAAGCCGGGCGGACGGACCTGATCGGCGGGTGCGACGGGCTGATCCCGGCGCAACCGACGAAGGAGGCCATCGAGGCCAAGCGGAAGCGGGCCAACGCCGCCCTCCGCGGCGACCACTACCACAGCGTCGCCAACCCCGCCGCCGGTGAAGAACCCGGCGAGCATATTAGTAATTTTCTTAAAACCACGACAAACAATATATTTTTCAGAATTTATATTTCTACTTGTAAGGGGTTTAATAACATATACTTTATCATAAAAACATGTTAAACAAGCTACAATTTTTGACATTACATTGGTAAATGATTCATAAATTTTGCAAATAAATGCACCACCTTCAATTTGGTTTTGTAGTGCATATATTATTTGATTTAAAATTAATTTGTATGATTCTTGTTCTTGTATAACTGGGCTTAATTCACTTTTAAAACCATTTGTTATTATTAAATTAACTTTATTTTTACCAATACTTGTATCAATTGTATACTCTGTCACTCCTTTTTTATTCTTTTTATTTTTTTCCACATATTCATTATTTATTATGGTATTTACATATTTATTATTTTTATTTTTTGCTCCAAATTTATTCCTAAACAGCATTACGGCTCTCAATAAATTAGAATTATTGTCATCTAATAGGGTAGTCACGTAATTATTATCTTCTAAATCAATAATATCAAATAATAAAAATATTTCCCATAGTTTGTAAAAGGTTCTACCAGTTATAGGGTTTTTTGGATTAAAATATTCATTACTGGTATTTTGTATTGTTTGTTCATAGTCATCAATAATAGTTTCAAATTCACTCATTACTAGATAAATTTTTTTTTTACCTTCAAATTGTTTGGTTATGTCCATTTTTAATTTACTTTGGTGAATGAAATGTTGAAACCCTAATGTAAATTTTGGTGAATCTACATTTTTTGAAAACGATGGATTTGAATCATTATTAAATATTTTGTTATCGCTGTTTACTTCATAAATTATTGGTTTGGACATATTATATATATTATAATTTCAAAAAAGTTTAATAAGAATTAAACTAATTTAATAATTCATTTAAATATTTTTAATTGCCTCTAGTATTTTTAATCTGTGCCCTAATTTTGTTATATTTAAATCGTTTCTTAAATATTCATTTGTTAAACTTGATAATGCTAATCCATCAATTTCCTCTGTTAAAAATATATCAGAATATGCTTCCATACCAATACTGTATAACCATTCTTGCACTTCATTAACTGTCCATAATTTTACTATTTCATTATCTTTTTTAATTCTTGCTGGCATGGACCTATGTTTTTTTCTTTTTGTATTTTGTGGAATATTTGTCAATCTTATCATATCATCAACAGAGTCATGCGATTTGTCATCAATATCTATTATCTTTATGAAGGGAGTTATTTGAACTTCTGGTTTTTTGGATTCTAAATTATTATCGACATTATTCAATTGTTCAATAAGTTGTTCGTGAACATCTACTTTGGGAGCTCCAATTTTTAAAAAATCTGATTTTAAAGAGTTTGATATGTCATAAAAATATGATTCTGAATGTATAGTATTAATATTTGAAAACCATTTATATATTTTTTCATTTTTTGTAATTGTGTAATTTAATTGTATATTTTTAAAACTACTAAGTATTGCTAATACTATATTATAAACATCTGTATTGAAATCATTATTTGGGATATCATATAATGGGCATTCCAATACGTGTTTAATATCACATATTGTCAATCCTATATATGGAACCATGTTATTTTTAATATTTTTTTTAACTAAATTTCTATAATTTCTATAATTATTACATGGGTTAATCATTTCAGTTAGTTCTACTAATACATTGTTAAATTTCTTATTTTTCCATAAATTATCTAATCTTTGTATTATTGAATTATTTAATGCGGCAATAATTGCAAACAAAGCGTGAAAATTATTTAAATTTTTCAATTCTTCACAAATTTTTAAAATATGTTTTAATGTTTTAATCCTAGCAATGTCATTCTTATCATCTACTAAAATTGAATAAAATACTATATATGATAATTTATGAAAATCATCTATTAATACTTCTATAGGAGTAATGAGTTCATTCTCATATTTATTGTACTTATTATCATGTTGTGCCACATATAATAATTCATGGTAAGTAATTTTTTCAACAATATATGCAAATTTTCTCGTTAGTTCTAAAGCTATCTCTTGTGGTGATAATTCCTTTATATTTATATTCACAATAGGTCCAAATATACGTGGGTCATCAATTAATGCTATTTTTTTGTGACACGTATTTGTTTTACCCTTAATAACACTAGCTTTTATTAAGTCCCTATTTGTGACATCATTAAAAGAATCCATCATTGTAATAATTGATAATATTTCCGTAGTTTTATATTCAACCAAATCATATTCAAGGGCGAAAGTAAGAAATTCTATCATTGAATCACAATTCATTTGATTTTCTATAGAATTATGTTCATGTAGTTTCAAATAATATTGTTTCCATAGTAACATAATATTTTGGTCTTTTTTAAATAAAGGGTAAATCTTTAGAAAATTTATTTGAGTATTTTGATCACTAATGAGACATTCATAAAATTTGTTGTTAAAAATTTCTGTTACTGTAGTTTTTTCAGGTATATCATTCATAAATTGTATAAAATTATTTTATATTATAAATAATTTTATGGTAGTATGTTTTAATAAATAATTAATTAATTTCACATTTAAAAACTTCGAATTTTCCTTTCTTAAATCCATCCACATATACTATACTACACTCTAAATGTCCATACCCTAATGTTTCCAATACTAAACTAATCAAATTACTTTCTTCCAATTCAGTTAACTTTTCTGTAACTTGTAAACATAACTCAATTTTAGATAATGTTTTTTGTATTGCTTGATGTCTAATAATTTTATTAGTAACAGACATAAATACTGGTTCCCCTATTAATGGCCATATTTTGTCACCATTAGGAAGTATTAACATATTTCTTATTCTCCCTAAAATTTTTGTTATAGTTGGTAGTGTTCTTCCACATTTACATAATTCAATTCCTAACTCGACAATATCTCCTTGCACATACCTATTTATTAAAGGATTTGTTAAATCAGTAACTAACACTCCATAATCTGAATGTACTTCAACAATTATATTTTCCATAATATGATATACATTAGGATAATCTGGACATTGTAAAGCAATTGTACCTGCCTCTTCTGATGAATAATTTGTTCCCCCAACTTTCCCAACTGTTTTAATATCAATTAATTCAATTAATTTAGTCAAATCCAATTCTTTAACAATAGTAGGATATGTATACAAATAAACAGGTTGTACCATTTCCAAATATTTTTGTAAATTTTGTATAGACTCAATTTTTTTATTATATATATTTTTATGAATAGTATCTATCTTATTTCTGGCTAATATAGAAACACATTTTTTAGTTAAATCCCATTTCCTCCATCTTAATTCTCTAATATTAGTTGCATTATACCATATTATAGAATCTAAAGTTTTGGAAAC
>JAYTXK010000086.1:0-3514 GCA_043743005.1 Ignavibacteriota bacterium | reverse complement strand
TGGCAAAAGTTTGTTATCAAAAATCATTGGAACAAAAAGTTATATAAAATTCCTTGGATATGTTCATTTATATTAATACCAACATATTTATGTTTTAATATCTACAAATTAAGCAATTTTAATTTTGATAATAATCAGTATTTCATGATTTTCAATATAATTTTAGCATTGTGGTTTACTCCTAAAATTATTATTTTACCATATTATTTTGTTAGCTTTTTGCTATACAAATCAAGTTCATTTATAAAGTCTATTAGTCTTAAATATAAAAAAGATACATTAGTTACTTCAGATAAAAATGATACTTCAAGTTCAAATGAAAATATAGATAAATCTAAGAGAAAGTTAATACTAAATACTACAAAATTAGGATTTGCAGTATTGCCATTTGCAATTGTTGGTAGTGGAATTAAATCTTCATTTGATTTAAGAATAAGAAGAGTAGAAATTCCACTTTATAACCTGCCAAGAGCTTTAGATGGAATCAGTATAGTACAAATATCTGATATACATGCAGGTTCTTATGCTTCTCATCATCAATTTCAAGAAGTAAATTCTAAAATTAAAAATCTAAAACCAGACTTACTATTTGTAACTGGAGATTTTGTAAATTTTAATCCTAATGAAATTAAAGTACTTAAAGGTGAATTAGAAAGGTTAGAAGCTGATATAGTAGTAATAGGTTGTATGGGTAATCATGATCATTATATGAATAAAAAAAGCCATTATGAATTGAATCAATATCTAAGCAAACATACTGGAATAAAAATGCTTAATAATGAATTAAATATTTTAGAAATTCATGGAAGCAAATTAAATATAGCTGGAGTAGATAATTCTGGAATGAAAATGCACTATGCTGATTTTGATAAAGCATTAGAAAAAACAAATCCAGAAACATCTACAATATTACTTTGCCATGACCCATCAAATTGGGATAAGCATATTTTAAATAAAAGGAATGTGGATTTGACATTATCTGGTCATACACATGGTGGGCAAGTTCAACTTAAATTTTTAGGTTTGGAATTTAATCCCGGAGCCTTAGCTTATAAGCAATTTGATGGCATTTACAAAGAAAAAGACCAATATTTATATGTAAATACTGGTCTTGGAACTGTAGGTCCTCCAATTAGAATTGGAGTTCCTCCTGAAATTACTTATTTTACTCTAAGGAAATTAGACTCAAATACATAATTTTTAATTAGTTAGCAACTTCATCTAATTAATTAGCAACTTCATCTAATTAATTAACAACTTCACCTAATTAATTAGCAACTTCACCTAAGATAACAAATGCTCCCCAATAATAAGGATCTTTGTAGATTTCTTTTAAAGTCTTTTGTGCATTATAAAATGCTTTATGAATTTCATCACCACTTAACCAGTTCTTATAAAATGTTGTCATTAATTCTTGAGTTGTTTGATCATTTACTGTCCACAAACTCATAATCATATTTCTAGCACCAGCAACTTGAAATGAACGTTGCAAGCCAAATACACCTTCTCCATTCATCACTTGACCAAGCCCAGTCTCACAAGCACTTAATACAATTAAATCAACATTATCTAAATTCAAATTAAGAGCTTCATAGGATGTTAATATTCCATTTTCATCTTTTTCTTGAGTAGATTGGTCAAAGTTCATAAAATTAGAAGCACCAGCAAAAAGCAATCCTGAACGCAATAGTGGATTTTGAATAGCTTTTTCAATATCTACTCCAAATTCTCTACTTTCTTCAGCATTATTTAGATTATTTAAGAAAAATCCATGAGTTGCTATATGAACTAATTTATAATCTTTTATTTTTTTAATATTTGCTTCACTTGCATTTTCTTCCATAAATACATCTGAAGTCCAGTGCTTTTCATCTAATTGAGATTTAATTTTTTCAATTTCTAACTTTGTTCCTGGTAATTCAGAAATTACATTTTCTGGTTTTGGCTCTTCAGTTTTTAATAATTCAGTCATTTTAACATCATTGCTTTTTACTTTTTCTATTTTATACTTTGGAAATCCAAATAATACACCTTTGTTATTTACTGTATTATCAATTTTTGCTCTTGTATTTACTCTTACTAAATCAGCTGTATTTGCAATAACATAAATAAATTTATTATCAACAACAAATTTTCCATCAGGATATCTTAATGTATTTAGACTTAAATTATTAAAAACTCCATCTAATGAAACATATAAAACATCTTTACCTTTTACTGCTTCATCAATTGGTTGCCAAAATATTTCATAAGATTTTTTATCTGGGAATTTTTGTTTTATTAAGTTTTTATACCCTTTATAATACATATTGTCCATATCATTTCCATTTCTAAATAATACGAATTTAGGGTGGTCTATTGTTTCTTTTGTAAGAATTAAAGCAGCATAAAAAGTTGAATCACTCCAGCCTTTATTAAAAAACTTAAATCTGATTATTTCTACCGAAGCTTCATTGTCTTTCAATTTTCTTTGAACATCTTTCCATGAAACTTTACTTGTATCATTTGTATTTTTAATATCTATGGAAGCAATAGAAAGTTCTTTTTCCATATTATTTACAACTTTTTCTAAAGAATCAACATTTTTATTTAATCTTTGAAGCTCAGGCTTACTCATTGAAAAAAGTTTAGATAATTGTTCTTTTGCATTTTTCCATTCTGTATATTTTCCAACTAATTCATTATTACCACTTGTGGTAATTTTCTTTTTCATTTTTTTAACATAATTAAGAAGGAGTCCTTTTGTAGCAATATGATAATCATACATATTATCGATTAAAGATGGTTTTGCTTCTAATCTTGAAGTTACGTAGCAATTGAACATATCAAATCTTTCTTTAAGCATAGTATAGAATTTTGCTTTTTCACTTTCACTATAGAATGGAAAATATTTGTCAATTTGAAAAAGATAAATATCAAATGCTTTTTTATAAAAATCTTCAGCTTCATCATATTTTTCCATTTCTTTTAATAACCCACCAAAACTATGCATAACATTTGCATAATTTATATTTTTATTATCATAAATTTGTTCTGCCAACAAAACAGTTTCATTTAAATATTCATAAGCTGATTTATAATCCTCTTTAATCCATTTAATAATACCCATAGCTTTTAAACATTTAGAGTAAAGTGGGTGAGCAATACCTAACTTTTGTTTAATTGCTGGCAATGCTTTTTCCAGTACTTTAAATGCTTCATCATGATTTTTCATACTAATTTGAAGTTGAGCTAAATTGTATAATGTAGAAAAACTTGCAGGGTTCATTTCTGTCATCATATTAGCTTGAATAGATTTTGATTTTTCCATCAAAGGCTCTGCTTCAGCTCTCATTCCAAGTTCTGTATATAGAATAGCCAGATTGAATATAGCAGATGCAGTTGTTTGGTCGTCAAAAAGTGTTGCATTTGCATTGCAAATAGTATATGCACTTTTTAATAATTCTAATGATTTTTCTTTATTTCCAATTGCCTTATAAAGTAATCCAAGGTTAATCTGTGATGTAACATAAGT
>JAYTXK010000085.1:0-1797 GCA_043743005.1 Ignavibacteriota bacterium | reverse complement strand
TATACATATATTCTATTTCATCTCTAATAAAAAGTAAATATGGTAAAATATTAATTCCCAATTAGAAAAAGGTTTTATGCTAAACTATTAAATATTTTTATTGTCTTAAAAGTATAAATATACTTAATTCATAATTATTTAGTATATTTTATAGTTAAAAAGTAAAATTTATAATAATTAATTCCAAAAATGAACAATACATTCGGCAATTTGCTACAAACTAGAAAAGCAACTAATTTTAATTTTGTTCCAATTTCAAAAATAAACTTAACAGAATTATTAATTTTAAAATTAAATCAAATATGTATTGATAAAAATATAAGTCTAAATTCAATATTTGTTTCTGCTTTTCAAACTTTATTACATAATTATCAATTTGAACCAGAAATATTTGATATAAATTTAGAATTATTAACTTATGAAAAAGATGATATAATTAAGATTGAATATAAATCATTAGCAAAATCTAATATTCCATTTTTAGAAATTTGCAAATTTAATGATGAAATAATTAAATCTAATTTTTCAAATAACAATCAAAATGAAATAGTATATTTATCATTAATTCCTAATAATGTTGAAATTTTATTTGATCTAAGTTTGAAAATAAATATTTTAAGTAAGATAGAAATTGAATTTTATAATAATTTAAAATCAAATTATTATTTAACTACTCATAGTTCAGCTTATCATTTTGAATATATTTTAGAACAAATTGTAGATAATATAAATGTTGAAATAAGTAATATAAATATTTTACAAAATGATGAAAAAAAGAAATTAGATACATTTTGCTCTGGCATTTTTAATGAAAGTATTTCAAATTCAAAAAATCTAATTGAACTATTTGAAAATACAGTGCAAACATATCCTAATAACCCAGCTATAATTGATAAAAATAAATCTATTTCTTATAAAGAATTAAATGAAAAAGCAAATAACTTAGCTACAATAATTTTAAACAAAAATATTGGAAAAGGAAACTTTATAGGCATTTTAATTAAAAGATCAATAGATACTTTTATTACAATGCTTGCAATATTAAAATCTGGTAACGCATACATACCATTAGATCCAAGCTATCCACTTGATCGGATTACTTATATTTTAAATGATTGCAAAGCTAAAATATTAATTACTAACTCATTATTTAATATTAATGAAATAAAACAGCAAAATATAAATTGTGAAATATTTGATTTTGAAAATTTGGATTTAAATAATAGCGACTGTCCAAATCCTAATATTAATATAATTGGAATTGATTTAGCTTATGCAATTTATACTTCTGGAACAACTGGTATGCCCAAAGGAGTTAAAATAAATAATGCAAGTATTTGTAATTTAGTTAAAGCTGAATCATTAATATATAATATAAATTCAAATGATAGAGTGGTTCAAGGATTTTCAATTGCATTTGATGCCTCTTTAGAAGAAATTTGGATGGCTTTTTATGCAGGTGCAGTGCTTGTAATTGCCGACGAGGAAACTATGAAATCCGGGCAAGAAATTAGTAAATTTTTAAATGTAAATAAAGTTAATATCTTTTCAACAGTCCCTACTTTGCTTTCTGTATTGGAAGATGAAATACCGAGTTTGAAATTGCTTATATTAGGGGGAGAAGTTTGCTCAAGGGAATTAATTGACCCTTGGCTCATAAATGGCAGAAGAATAATAAATACCTATGGACCTACAGAGGCTACAGTTGTAACTACTTTTTTTGAATGTCAAAAAGATATGGATGTGAATATAGGGAAGCCATTGCAAAATTATTCAGTATATTTATTAAATAGTGAA
>JAYTXK010000084.1:0-5623 GCA_043743005.1 Ignavibacteriota bacterium | reverse complement strand
TCTAATCTAATTTCTTTGTCAGTAATTTTATTAATATACAAATATCCTTCTGCTGATTTTCTTATTTTCTTTTGCTTAATATAATCTATAGAAAATAATGGGTCATAAGTTGATTTGGAATGTTTTGAGCGTACTTCAATAAAAAATAAAATATTTTGTTTTTCAGCAACTATATCAATTTCTCCAACTTTTCCAAAAGAGAAATTCCTTTTTATAATTGTGTAATTATTTTGTGTTAGATACTCACAAGCAATATCTTCGGCTGAATTTCCTTTTTTTCTATTTTCATCTTTGTTAATATTATTCATACCACCATTCAAGTTTTAATTCTGGAAATATGCAATTTCGATTTTCAATATTTTCAATATATAAATTATCAATATCTGATAAAACATTACCTTGAATTAATTTATCTGCAATGTTGCAAAGTCCAATAAAATCAGATTGATGATTATCAAATCTTATTTCAGAATAATCTTTAGCAGATTCTGTAGTGATTAAAAATTGCCAATCAGAGGATTGCAAAAGCATTAATTCTTTTAACGATTGTAGTAAAACTCTATTTAATTCTTCTGGCAAGTTTCTAAAATCAACAATTTTTGATATTGCTTCAAACCTATTTTCACAATTATATATTTTTTCCCAAGTCCAATAATTGCTGGGATTAGACCATACATCATGATTATTATTTTCTCCCCAAGAGCCTTCAGGAATTGATATAACTGTTTTAGGTTTTTGAAAATCTATGTTTTCGCTTGCAGTAGTGCAATTAATATAAGGAGAATGATGTAATCCTTTTATAACTGCTTTCAAAAATTGAGGTCCTTCAAACCACCAATGACCAAAGAGCTCAGTATCAAAAGGAGTACACAATGTTGCAGTTTTTTCGTTTTCTTTTTTAGAATGATTAACTGTATTTTCCAAATGATGTATAAAATGATTAGCTTGCAAATCAATACTATTATTAGTCCAATCTGGGTGGTATAAGTCTTTATCAGCCATATCTGCTTTTGTATCTGTTACTCTCCAATATCTTAGCATTGATTTATCTTGTTTCTTATGAAAATCAAGATAATTTGGCTCTGCTGGATATCCAATTTGACCACTCCACACCTGTAAAGTAAGATTTTGATGACGAGTGTAATTTATGGAATTAATTTGATTATTTGATTTGCTGCTTGCAACATTATAAATTTCATTTACACTTAAGTTTGTATTTCTATCTTGGTCATTTGCATCTAAAAAGTATTCTTTATTTTCATCTCCAAAATGACCAATTACTTTACCATTGAGAGTCAAAGGCTCATCAACAACAAAAAATTCAATACCTTGTTTATTTAAAAAATACTCAACTCCTTTTCTATGATGGGTTTCATTGAATGGGGAAACTGGAATTAATGATTTCCAATCATATTCTGGTCTATAAGCACATTCTGGAAGCCAAGTGCCTTTAGGATATTTGCCAAAATGTTTGAAATAATTTTCTTTAGCAACTTTCATTTGCAAATTTATACTGCGATCCAAACCTAATAAAGGAAAATAACCATGAGTTGCTCCACAGGTCATCATTTCAATTGCACCTTTATCTTGTAATGATTTAAGAGCAGAAATTATATCACAATCATATTTATTTACAAAATCAGATTTTCTTTCAAAATACCATTCTCTCCAATACTGAGCTAAATAAATTTTATGAAGAGATTCATTCCATTCTGTAAATCTCATTTCATCTTCAATTGCTAATTGGATTTTCATATCACAATATTCGATGAATTTCTGTTTTATATTGATATTTGTTAATTGCTCACACAAAATAGGTGAAATATCAAATGTAATTTTGGGTGTAATATTTTCACTCAAAAGTTCATTAATCATATTCAAAAGAGGTATATAACATTCAGCAATAGCCTCAGTTAGCCAATCTTCGCCATGGGGCCATTTACCATGATTCATAACCCAAGGCAAATGTGTATGTAGAATTAAAACATAATTACCATTTTTCATTTTGTTGTTTCTTTAAATTAATTATAATAATTATAAAACAAAAGGCTACATTAAAAAGCAAATCTATTACTTAAAATGTAGCCTAAAAGTTAGAACTTAATTATTTTATTTAGTTGATAGTAGAAGAGCCACCACCAAAGCCTTGAAACATAGGATTTGCTCTATTATCTAAAGCAATTTCACCATATTGAGATTCAAATTTCCCAATATTCTCACCCAAAGCTAAAAGTAACAACTTTGTATGTTGTGGAGTCATTATTATTCTTGATTTAACTTTTGCTTTAGTAATACCAGGCAAAATCCTTGTAAAATCAATTACAAATTCAGCAGGCGAATGTGAAATAATTGCTAAGTTTGCATAAGTACCTTCAGCATCTGCTTCACTTAATTCTATATTAATGCTATTTGTTTGTTCTTCCATCATATTTTCATTATTAGACATATTTTTCCTAATTTATTTTTTTAATTTTTTAATACGTTCATCAATTTCGTTTTGTTTTGTTTCTTCTTTAAGTACATTATATAATTTTAGCATAATGTATAAATAGTTTTCTTTCTCGGCTTCTGGAATGCTAAATTCTAATTCTTCTAAAGTAACCATTAATTTTTTTTGATTTTCAGTATCTTCTGTTACTTGGTAGATATTTAAAAGTTCTTTCAAAATATCTAAATTATCTTTAAATTTTGTAGTTTGGCCAGCTTTTTCAAAATATTCAGCAGATTTTTTTAATTCTGGAATATAATAATTTGGGTCGAATACTTTTTTGGGATTTTTCTTAATTCGGTCAGCTTCTTCAGCTTCTTTTGCACCAGCAATATTTTTGTAACAAGAGCCAAGATTATAAAGAACAACATCATAATTTGGATCAATTTCAATTGCTTTGTTATATTTCTCTATAGCCTCTTTATATTTTTTAGCAGTAGATAAATAATCTCCAAATTGAGCCCAATATGCTTTGTTTGTTGGCTCTTTTTTGATATTCTCTTCAAGTGATTTGATTGCAATATCTGTTTTGCCACTTACTTGATATACTTGAGTTATAAATTTATTAACTTCTGTATTATCTGGTTGAATGCTTTTTACTTTTAACAAGTATAATAAAGTATTGTCATAATCTTTTGAGGAATAATAATTAGATGCTAATACTCCGTAAGGTTCTATATTAAATGGAGTTACTTGTAGCTTTTCTCCTTCAAACCATTCGGCAGGTGGAGAATATCTTATACCTCTAAATACATGTTCTTTGTCTCTATCTTTAATAAATTCTGAGTAAAAGAAAACTTCTTTTCCTTTAACTTCATATTTATCAACTACCATTTTAGCTTTTTGGCTTGAATCTATTTTTGATTTTATAGGTTTGCCAAATTTTGTAACTAAATTACTTTGAGGCATTCCAAGAGTTAATCCGTTTTCAACCATAAAATCTATAGTTGGTGTCATCATTTCTGTATATTGAACTAACACTTTCATAGATTCAAGTGTATCGCCTTTTGCTTCTATTGCAGTAGCTTTTGCTTGATAAAATTCTGCTAATTGAGGCTTTATAGCAATACCAGCAGAGTAAGTAACAATAGATGAATCTAAATACTTCATATCTTTAGTTTTTGCGTAATTATTAAATTGATTATAACCATTATTATAGCAATCGTAAGCAAAATAATATTTAAATTGAGCTAATTCTTCTTTTTTGGCTTTTGAAGTATATTTAAGTTCTACCTTAGCGATTGATTTTACAGCACCATCAAAATTTTTATTTGAAGATTGTATCTTTGCAAGTAAAAACAAAGCATCGGGATTTTCAGGATTACGTGCCAATTCTTTATCCAAAAATTCAGTAGCTTTTTTGATGTTTTTTTGATTGTAATTCATTAGTGCAGTTTGCAAATCAGGAGATGCACATTGAAATCCTTGAAACAATATTGAACCAACTATCAATGTAATAGTATATGCAAA
Organism: Ignavibacteriota bacterium; assembly: GCA_043743005.1. Classification (GTDB taxonomy): domain Bacteria; phylum Bacteroidota; class Ignavibacteria; order Kapaibacteriales; family UBA2268; genus JAPLFM01. The sequence goes on along the minus strand of JAYTXK010000084.1, from coordinate 1,665 downwards.
TATTCTTTTCACTTAGTTTTTTCCATAATTAAAAATTTAATTTGTTTTTGTAAATAAAAGATAAGTAATATATGAAATAAATTAAAATTTAGAAAGAATTAAAGGTAAAAACAGAAAATTAAAATTATATTTTATTGAATTGAGTTAAATTATAAGTTTTCCCATTTCCAATTTTTGCAATTATTTTGCCAATATAATAATACTTATCAGCATTTATTGATTTTTTTGATGTGATATTTGATTCAACAAATAAATAAATATTATCTTTTTCAATTAAATTATTATAAAGTTCAACTGCATATCCAAAATCGTCTGTTTTATTAATGATTGTAAATTGGTTTTTATTTACTGCTATCAAATCATTAATATACGAATATCCATAAAAAATCTCTTTGTTTGCTTCTTGTGATTCATAATTCTTTTTAAATCCATCAATTTCAACTTTTGAAACTCCATCAATTTCTAATTTAGAAGCTGCCATACTGGATAAATCTATAATTCTTTTCTTGCTAAAAGGACCTCTATCATTTATTCTAACAAAAATAGATTTATCGTTTTGAAGATTTCTTACTCTTATTATAGTACCAAAAGGAAGAGTTTTGTGTGCTGCTGAAAAGTCATACTTATCAAATTTTTCTCCACTTGCAGTTTTCCTTCCATGAAATTGCTTTCCATAATATGTAGCCAATCCTTCTTTGTAAAAGTAATAACTATCATCTAAAATCACTTCTTTTAATATATTTAAATTACTATTATTTAATTTCTTAGATAAACTATCCTGAGCAATTGTCATACCTGTGAGTTTTGGAAATTTGGAATTTCCAGCTCCAGTAATTGTTATTACAAACAAAATAAATAAAAGCAATTTAACTTTAGAATTTATATTATATTTAATGGACAAATATGAACTCATCTTAATTAATAATGTATAAACTTAATTGATATTATTTATATAAAAAAGAAATTTATTTTATAATTACAATATAATCAAGATGTTATTAACGAAAATGTAAGTGCAATATTCTAAAAACCGAATATTGCTTTGAGGAAAAGAGATGTATTATTCCAACTATGATTGTTATATACTCTAATAAAATAACCTGAATCAAATGCAAAAGAATTAGAAAATCTAACTTTTATTCCTGCACCTATTTCAGCATATTGTTCAAAAGTTTGAGTAAATCTTGGGTAAAATTCTTTCTCAATAGTAGATGTGTTTTTATTGGGATTAAAAGTATAATTAGCAAAAAAATTAATATCTATATTTGGATCATTTGTAAGACTAAATTTGTTGTTCAAATGAATTAAATCTTTTAAATCCTCGTTTCTATAATGATATTTTATGTTTGAATTAATTCTTAGTCCTTTAAAATTTATTGTTAAGTCTGGACTAAACAAAAATTCAAATGAGCCATCATATACAAATCCATTTATTAAATCACTTCTATTTATTTGTTTTTCTTTACCTAAAGGTAATCTCATATCTAAGTCAAAAGATAATTTTGTTTTATCATTTTTTTCAAAACCTAACAAAGTGTAATTTAAAGCTAAGCCAATATATTCAATTTGAGTTTTTGAAAAAGTTGGAGTAGAATCCACTTTCTTTTCATTAGAGCTTTGATAGCCATTTTGGTCTTTAGAAATATAGTCATAAGAACCTTTTTC
>JAYTXK010000083.1:0-2842 GCA_043743005.1 Ignavibacteriota bacterium | reverse complement strand
ATTACTATTCCATTATTATTTGCAATTGAAATAATTATGGATTTTACTATAGATTTACCAATTTCATCAAAATTAGTAAACGGCTCATCTAAAAGTAATATGTTTGGTTTGTGTAAAAGTGCAATTATAAATTTAACTCTTTGTTTCATACCTGAAGAGAAGCTACTAATTGAATCAAATACTCGGTCGTTTAATCCAAAATTATTTATTAAGTTAGTTAAATAAATATCATCAATTTCAATCCCTCTAATATTTGCAACTATTTTTGCTAATTCAATTATGTTAAATTCTTCATAAAGATTTAAATAAGGAGCAACAAAACCAAAATAAATATTAGCATCTTCTTTTAAAATTGAGTTCCCATTTATAATCCATTCTACTTGTCCTTTGCTTTTACTTAGCACCCCCGCAATAATTTTCAACAAAGTAGATTTGCCAGTACCATTATGTCCAGTTAATGAGTAAATATTTCCATTTGAAAAAGAATAGTTTACATTTTTAAACACTGCTCTTTTTGTACTAAATATTTTAGATATGTTTGTTAATTTTATATTTGATATTTCAGGCATAATTAATTTTTATAGCATATATTAAAACTTTTTAAATAAAACATATTAAATAAAAAAAGCTATTTCAAAAAATGAAATAGCTTTTAAAATTCAATTGATGTTCAATTAAAACTCAGTAAAGAATTTAGTTCTATCATCAATAATGTGTTTTTCAATTCTTGCATTTCCTAACCAAGAGTAAAAAGCACTACCTTTATTCATTGAAACTAATTTTTCAATAAATTTAGGTAATTCGGCTTTAACTTTATTTTCATCAATTGCATCTTTTCTATTTACTTGATAAATAAAATAAGCACTTTCACCTCTTAAAGGTTCAGATATTTTATTTGTTTGTTCTGAAAATACTTTAGAAGAAAAGATATGCTCTCTTGAATAACTTCCTGGTATAATACCATTATTTTTCATATTTAAAGCAGCTTGAGGTACCAAATTTGGATCAATAATATTTGCTTTATTAAGCATATCTAAAGACTTAACTTTGCTATAAGCCATATCTGCTTGAGATTTTGCCAAATCAAGTGCTTTGTGTCTTTTTAAGATATTTTTGATTTCATCTTTTTTATCTTGAAATGGAATAATTCCAGCACTTCTTGAATCTGAAATAAATGGTATAATCCAGCCATATCCTTCAAGTTCTTTTGGTTCTATAACTGTATTTACATTTTGCTCAAAAGCTTTATTTGTAATAAACTGACTATTTAATACAGGTCTTTGTTTATCAAAAAAGTTAGTTTCCAATGGAGTTTTCTTAAGTTTATTACAAACTTCATCGTAGCTCGCACCTTTTTCAACTTGATCTTTAATAGTAAATGCCTGTCTTTTTAAAGAACTTTTAGTATTACCACTTGCTTTATAAGAGATTACAATTTTACTGAATTTTATTTCTTCGGATTTTTTTTCAGTAACTTTAATAATATGATAACCAAACTGAGTTTCAATTGGTCCTTTTACTTCACCAACTTTTGTATCAAGCATAGCTTCTTCAAAAGGCTTTACAGTTTCGCCTTTACCTAAATAGCCCAAATCTCCACCATTTTTAGAAGAACCATCTTGAGAATATTGACCAGCTAAAGCAGCAAAATCTTCGCCCGATTTTATTTTTTTAAATACATCATTTGCAAGAGATTTCAAACTATCTTTATTATCATTTTTTCCATTAAATTTAAAAAGTATATGACTTACTTTAAATTTTTCATTTATTCCACTTCTTCTATCATCTAATTTGAAAAAAGTTTGACCTTCTGGAAGAGCTAAAGGACCAACAATACTACCTTTTTCCATATTACTCACATAAGCAGAAACCCCCAAAGGTAAATCTTGAATATGAGTATAATCAGTTACTTCTCCATTGTAATCAGACATTTTAGAATTAAAAAGACTATCTCTAAGAGCAATATCATTTGTACTAAAAATAGATTTTACTAATAAACTCATTTTTTTATTTGCATTTGCAGAGTCATTACTTGAAGGTGCAATTGGAAAATTAATATATTTGATTTTTTTAGATTCTTTTTGTTTGTAAAATGCTTTGTGTTCATCATAATATTTTTGAATTTCTTCTTCAGAAACATTAATTTTAGATTGATCCATAGATTTAATATCAAATGAAATATAATCAACATCAGCACTTTGATTTTCAGTTAAATATTTTTCTTTAGCATATAAAAGAGATATAAAACTTGTTGAAGTATTAACAATATCCATCAAATGCTGAGCATATAATTGAATATGTAACATTTCTTGAACATTAACTAATTCCTTTCTAAATCTATCAACTGCTTGCTTTTTGTCTTCTGGAGACATTTTAGCAGGATCTTGACCCATATAATTAACAATATTATCAGGTTTAGTAATTAGTTCCTGATATAAAGCACTATTAAATTTCCCAGTACTATCCATAAATGGTTTTCTAAGTGATTCTGGTGGGTTATTCATCATAATATCAGCAATAATATCATTATTAACTTCAATTCCACAAGAAATCGCTTCTTGTTCAGTAATCATTTTATCAATTGTTTCTGCCCAAACTTGTTTTCTAATTTGATTTTCTTCTATAGGAGCATCAGCATTTTGACTTTGTCTTCTTTGAGTCTCGACAGCTTCTTTTACTTTTGTTTCAAAATCAATATATTTGATTTTTTTGCCTTCAACACTACCTATAATTGCACTACGTTGGTCTCCACCACCTCTGATTAAGTTTTGGATATCACTATCCTGTAAAATCATAAACCCCACAAATACAACCACAAATGCACCAAGTGCATAAGGAGATA
>JAYTXK010000082.1:0-2432 GCA_043743005.1 Ignavibacteriota bacterium | reverse complement strand
GCTACATTATTTTAATTATGTTGGATATTTTGCAATTGGATTTACATTTCTGGCAATAATATTAGCTACTAGATTAAAATTAATTGAAGGTAAATAATTTTATTTTGATTTATTAATTAAATTCAATTTTAATAAATTAATTTAAAAAAAGTTTTTTCAACTTTACTATTTTTGATAATATTAAATTGTAAATTTGTAAATGTATTGTTTTGCAATACATAATTAGTTATTTAAATATAAAGTTAAGGAATAAAATGATTTTAACAGCTTTTAACGCAATTCATAAAAGTTTGAATGCAAAAATGGTTCATTTTGCTGGTTTTGAAATGCCTATCCAATACCCTAAAGGTATAATTTATGAACATAAATTAGTAAGAGAAAAAGTTGGTGTTTTTGATGTAAGCCACATGGGTGAGTTTGAAGTTAAAGGAAAAGATGCCCTTTCTTTTGTTCAAAAATGTACTGTAAATGATGCTAGTAAACTTAATGCTGGAAGCATTCAATATTCTGCTATGTGTTATAATGAAGGTGGAATAGTTGATGATTTATTAGTTTACTGTATTAATCCTGAGTATTATTATTTAGTTGTAAATGGGGCAAATGTAGATAAAGATTTTGCTTGGCTTGAAAGTAATAAGACTGGTTTTGATATTACTTTTGAAAATATTTCAAATGAAATTAATTTGCTTGCAATTCAAGGACCTAAAGCAATTGAAACTCTTCAAAAGTTGACAGATGTAAATTTATCTGATATTGTATATTATAATTTTACTCAAGATAAACTTGCTGAATTAGATATGATAATTTCAAGAACCGGTTATACTGGTGAAGTTGGTTTTGAAATTTATTTTCGAGGTGATGCTACCATAGCTGAAGCAGTTTGGAATAAAATTTTTACAGCTGGTGAAGAATTTGGAATTGAAGCTGTTGGCTTAGGATGCAGAGACACTCTAAGATTAGAAAAAGGTTATGCTCTTTATGGGAATGACATTGATCAAAACACAAACCCAATTGAAGCAGGATTAGCTTGGATTACAAAACTAGATAAAGGTATATTTAACGCATCTGATGTTCTTGCAAAAGTAAAAGCTGAAAACCCAACTAGAAGATTAGTCGGATTTGTCGTAAATGCTGATAAATTTATTGCACGTCAAGGTTATAAAATATTTGATAGAGATAATGAAATTGGATTTGTAACAAGTGGGAACTTATCTCCTTCTTTAAATATTCCAATAGGAATGGGCTATGTCGATTGGAATTACAGAAATATTGGTACTAAATTTGAAATCGCAGCTCGTGGTCAAAAATTTGAAGCTGAAGTTAAGAAAATGCCATTATTATAATTAATAATATTTAAATTTAATGAGCTGATTATTCATTAATTAGCTCATTAAAAATAATTACTATTATGGAAATTTGTATTTTTACATTCCTTATAATTGATAAAATTCAAAGATTTGACAAAACATAAAGTCAAATTGAAAATATTTCACTCCAAAATCATTCAAACCTAACTTACTTACTTTGTCATTTAATTTGATTAGAGTATATTGCACTTAAATTTTTTGCTAATTATTAAAAATGTATCGAGATATAAATGATTTCTGCTAATAATATTACTTTGTCTTTTGGTAAACGTACTCTTTTCAAAGATGTTAATGTTAAATTTACACCCGGTAATTGTTATGGATTAATTGGTGCCAATGGTGCTGGTAAATCAACTTTTATTAAAGTACTTTGTGGCAAAATTGAAGCACAAAAAGGTGAAATTTATATTGAACCAGGCAAAAGATTAGCTGTTTTGGAACAAGATCAGTTCAAATATGATGAATATACTGTACTTGAAACTGTGATGATGGGGCATAAGGCACTTTTTGATATAATGAAAAAAAGAGAAGAGCTATATGCAAAAACTGAATTTACAGAAGAAGAAGGTAATTTGATTGGTGAATTAGAAGCTGAGTTTGCCGAATTAAATGGATATGAAAGTGAAGCAGAAGCAGCTTCCCTACTTTCTGGTTTGGATATTGGAGAAGAATACCATTATAAATTTATGAAAGAATTAGAAGGTGGTGAAAAGGTCAGAGTACTTTTATCACAAACTCTTTTTGGTAATCCTGATATTCTACTTTTAGATGAGCCTACAAATAATTTAGATATAAAATCAATTGATTGGTTAGAAAACTTTTTAAGTAGATTCAATAATACAGTAATAGTTGTTTCTCACGATAGACATTTTTTGAATAATGTTTGTACTCATATTGCTGATATTGATTTTAGTGAATTGAGATTATATAATGGAAATTATGAATTTTGGCAACAAGCTGCACATTTAGCAATTCAACTCAAAAAAGATCAAAATAAAAAGCGTGAAGATAAAGTTAAAGATTTAGAAGAGTTTGTTAGAAGGTTTTCTGCAAATGCTTCTAAAG
>JAYTXK010000081.1:0-2001 GCA_043743005.1 Ignavibacteriota bacterium | reverse complement strand
AAAGGAGAAAATCTAAAAACATTGATTCCTACAATTGCAAAATATCTACCTACAAGTGAGTTTTATTATGACCCTGAACTTTTAAGTACTCAACCAGAGAGATTTTTTGTTTCTGAAATAATCAGAGAGCAAGTATTTATTTTATATGCTAAAGAAATTCCATATTCAACTGAAATAGCTATTGTTGAATTTAAAGAGCGTGAAAATGGTAAATGGTATATTTCTGCTGAAATAATAATTGAACGTGGAACTCAGAAAAGAATAATTATTGGCGAAAAAGGTGCAAAACTTAAAGAAGTTGGTGAAAGATCAAGAAAAGCAATTGAAGAACATTTGGGTGTACCAGTTTACCTTGATATTTTTGTAAAAGTAAGAGAAAAATGGAGAAATAGCACTGGTATGTTAAAGTCTTTTGGCTATTAAATCATTAATAAAAGTCGTTTCGTATTTAGATTGAAAGAGGATTAAAATGAAAGAAAAAGCATTAACTTATGAGCAGTTAAAATCATTACTTGAGGAAGATAGAAGAGAAATTCTTGAAAGTAGAAAAGAAATTCAAGAAAACAAAAATGAATGGAACAAAAGGGACTTAGAATGGGAAAAGAGCAGAAAAGAGTGGAAAGAAATAAGACAAAGTATGAAAGATAATGCTGAAAGATTTAAAGAAACAGATATTAGATTTAAAGAAACTGATATTAGATTTAAAGAAGCTGAAAGATATATAAAAGAATTAAGCAAAAACATTAATGGTATTGCTGATTCTAATGGAAAGGTTGCTGAAACTTTAATTTCAAATACTTTAGAAAATAATTTGTTACTCAACGGGTGGTCTTTTGATTATGCAGATATTGATGTAAAAAAGCATGTTAAAAGTTTAAACATTAAAGATCAATATGATTTAGTACTGGGTAATGATAGTTTATTAGCTATTATTGAAATAAAGTATAGATTAAGAAGCGATTCTGTAATCGATTTAGCAAAAAGAAAACTTCCAAATTACAAAAAATTATTCCCAAATGAAACTCGTAACATTGTTGGGGTTGTTGCTGGTATGTCAATTGATAAAGAAGCAATTGAAACTGCCAAAGAAAATGGAATTTATGCAATTACACTTTCAGGCGAGCAAATTAAAGTTGAAAATAGTATTTATAAAGAATTTAATTAATATATAGTTAAATTCTTTTTGTAATAACTTAAACATTTAATATTGAAATTTGTTATAGTGCAATATCGTTTTAAATAATTATCCAATTTTCTTTTTTTCTAAAATACTAACGTTTGCATCTGAAAGTATTATTTTATTCTCTAATTTACCCAAACCAGTTACTTCTAATGCAAAGCTATCTCCATCTTTTATCCAAATAGGATTAAAACTTTCACCTCTATCTTTTGCTTGCCTTGCCCAAGTACCGTTCAATTCCATATAACAGCCTGTACCAACAGTACCAGAGCCAATTACATCACCGGGAAATATTTCAACTCCATAGCTAACTCTTTCTATAATTTCAGCAAAAGTCCAAGTCATATCTTTTGTATTTCCCAAAGAAACTTGCTTACCATTGTGAAATGCTTTCATTTCTAAATTGTATTGATTGCCAAATTCTGTTTCAATTTTATATTTTTTAAGCTCATCTGGAGTTACAAGCCAAGGACCTATTGTAGTAGCAAAATCTTTCCCTTTTGCTGGACCTAAGTTCAAAAGCATTTCTTCCATTTGTAGTGTACGAGCCGACCAATCATTCATTATAGTAAAACCTGATATATAACTATCTGCATCTTTTGAAGAAATGTTTTTACCCTTTTTGCCAATTACAACAGCCCATTCCAGTTCAAAATCTAATTTTTCTAAATGATCTTTTTCAATTAAAACAACGCCTTCACCAAAAACAGCATTGTGATTTGTGAAATAAAATATTGGGTATTGATCAAATTCAGCAATCATATCTACTCCCCTATTGCGTCTTGCTGAAGCTACATGTTGCCTAAAAGCATAACCATCTC
>JAYTXK010000080.1:0-2235 GCA_043743005.1 Ignavibacteriota bacterium | reverse complement strand
TCATAATATTTGTCCGAATCTTTAATTAATTTGTCATTCCATTTTGATTTGAAATATAAATCATTTAAATTGTCAAAATTATCTGAATTAGTACTATTTCTTTCAAACTTTTCAATTCCTTTAATTTTTTTGGTTTGTGATTCGTAATGATATGCTTCAACTTTAGGATTGTAAACAACTCTAAAATTGTTATCTCTCACTTTCATACAAATATCTAAATCTTCATGACCAAATACATAATTTTCGTCAAATCCATCAATTTCATTGAATATAGATTTTTTAATAGTTATAAATGCACCTGTTACCATTTGAAAATCTCTAAATACGTTTACGCATTCGTCATTTCTATCATTTAACAAATGAATATGATAATGAGTTATTACATTTTTGGAAACATTTCCATAAACTATTCCAGCATGTTGGATTGAATCATCAGGATATAATAATTTTGCCCCTTGAATACCTATATTAACATCTTGTTCAAAAGCATTTTTGAGATTTACAAAAGCATTTGGAAAAATTTCAATATCATTATTCATAAATACTAAATATTTTCCTTTTGCAATTTTTGCACCTTGGTTATTAGATTTAGAATAAATTTCATTTTTTTCATTACTTATTAGTTCAATTTGATTTCCTAATGATCTGAGATAAGTGTCAGTTTCATCAGTTGAAGCATTATTAATTACAATAACTTCATAATTTATTATATTTTCAGATTTTAAGATTGAATTGATGCAGGCTTTTGTAAAACTTAAATTATTATGCACAGGAATTATAATTGAAAAGTCTAATTCATTCTCATTTTTAATTTCAAATATTTGATTGTAGTTATTTTCTACTTCATTATCTAATAATTTTTGTCTTTGTTTTATTGCTTCAACTTCTTTAATTGTTACATTTTTGCTTTCATCAAAATTAATTACTCCCAGCCATTTGCGATTTAGTCTTTGCCAATTTTGAATATCATTAGTATGTCTTTCAGGAGTCATACTTTCATAATGATATAAAATTGAGTTTGCAGAATATTTTATTTTAAATCCACCATTTGTTAATCTGAAGCAATAATCAATATCTTCTAAGCCATTAATATACTCTTCATCTAATAATCCGATTTTATTAATTGCTTCATTACTAATGAGCATACAAGCCCCAGTAATTGCTGAAACATATCTTGAATACATTGCTTCAGGTGTATTTAAAAGTTCTTTGAGTCTGTATGGATGGTATGGAGCTAAAGTAGATCCATCTTCGGTTCCGATATTAACCCAAATATGTTGGATTAATTCTGAATTAGGGTATAACAAACAAGCACCTACAGCACCGACAGCTTCATCAGTAATCATCTCCTCCATAATTCCTTTAAGCCAGCCGGCGTGTGGTACTGTATCGTTGTTTAGAAGTAGTGCGTTTTTGCCTCTTCTTTTTAAAATTCCTTGGTTGCAGGCTTTAGCAAATCCTAAATTCTCTGAGTTTTGAATGTAGATAATATTTTCATATTCAAGCTGTAACTCTTTGATTATTTGATTTGTTAAATCTGTTGAATTATTGTCGATTACAATAATTTCAAAGTTAATTTCATTTCCACTATTATCTATAATTGCTTTAATGCAATTTTCTGTAAAAGCACAGTTATTATAAACAGGAATTATTATTGCAACATCAAATTCAAATTTATTATTTCCATTACTATCTTTATATTTTGAATAACTTACATTTACATTTTGTTTTTCTAATAAGCTAGATATTTTCTCTTGCAAATCAAATGCTTCATCATTATCAGGAAATAAAATCATTTCGTTTGTAACAGATTCTAAGGCTTGTTCTATTAAACCTAAATTTAATTGACAAACAGCTTGAATTAAATACAATCCTTGCTTACTCAAATTGATTTTTGACAAAAAGTCAATAACTTCTTTTGTGTAATTTAAAGCATTTTTAAAGTCATTCAATTTTAAATACTTATTTATATCTACTATAAAAACTCGTGCCAAATTAGTATATAATTCTTTTATTTTTTGAATTATCTCATTTTCATATTTATTATTAAAATATTTATTAAATACTTCTAATATTTGGATAGAGTCTTTTATTTTAACTTTATCATTTTGTAATGACCATATTCCACCATAATGTATTCTATATACTGACATTTCTTTATCAATATAACCAATATCACCATTTAAAGAATTTAATATGTGAAGTGGCCAGTCATTTAATGGAAGATTAACAAAG
>JAYTXK010000079.1:0-1849 GCA_043743005.1 Ignavibacteriota bacterium | reverse complement strand
AATAGCTGGTAATAAGAATCAAAGTTTTAAAGAAATAGCAGAAGAAATTGACTTTATGGGTGCAAGTCTTTCACCATCTATTTCAGCAGACAATTTATTCTTTTCATTTTTTGGACAAATAAAATTTTTAGAAAGAGGTTTGGAGATAATTTACGACTGCATAAAATTTCCAATATTTGATATTGATGAATTAGAAAAAGAAAAGAAAAGAATTAATTCTGAAATTTTATTAGATTTGTCTGATTCAAGCACAGTCAATCAGCAAATATTAATGCATAACTATTTCAAAGAACACCCTTATGCTCTGCCAAGAAAAGGAAAAGATTTCCAAATAAACAAGCTGACTCAATTTGATTGCCAAACTTTTCATAACAATATATTAAAAAGCAAAAAAAATCTTTTTGTTGCTGGTAATTTTAATAAAGAAAATGTAATAGAAATAATTAGAACTTTGTTTGATTTTGAAGATTCAATAATAGAAAAAACTACTTATGACTTTATTCAAAATAATAAAACTCAAATATTCCTTAATCATAAAGAAAATTCTGGTCAAGCAAATCTTAGAATTGCAAAAAATGCAACTAATCATAAAGATTCTAAATATCCTGCTTTACAGGTTGCAAATGTGCTTTTTGGAGCATATTTTATGTCAAGATTAAATAAAATATTAAGAGAAGAAAAAGGTTATACTTATGGAATTGCATCATTTATAAATGTAATGAAACAAGCAAGTATGCTAATAATTGCATCTACTCTCAAAGAAGAAAGTATTGGTGATTCTATTGATACAATTCTAAACCAAATGGATATATTATCTAATGAACGAGTTGAAGAAGATGAGCTTTATAGAGCAAAACAGTTTACTCTTGGCACATTTCTTAGAAGTTCGGAAACCATTCAGCAGCAATTAGGTATTATTTCAAATTTAGTAAACTTTCAATTAGAAAATAATTATTACGACAATTATATTCAAACAATAAGTGATTTAACCCTTGATGATCTTTTCTCATCTCAAATTAAATATTTTAATAATGACAAATTAATAATATCAATTGTAGGAGATAAAAATAAAATTTTACCTCAATTAGAAAATAATTACAAAGTAATTGTATCTGATAAATATGGTAAGACCTTAGAAATAATTAATTAAATGAATAGAACTTTTAAAATATATTTGGCAATTGTGCTAATTTCATTCGTACTATTTTATTCTAATTTGGGTAGTACCAGATTATTTGATTGGGATGAAATAAATTTTGCAGAAGCTGCAAGAGAAATGCTTGTAACCCATAATTTCTCTTTAGTACAAATCAATTATGAAGCATTTCATGAAAAGCCTCCTTTGTTTATTTGGATACAAGCATTTTCAATTTCTGTATTTGGTGTAAATGAATTTGCTGCGAGGCTACCTAATGCTATTATTGGAACAATTACATTATTGTTTTTATTCAATATTGGTAAAAAAGAAAAAAGCGAACAATTTGGAATTTATTGGGTTTTATGTTATTTAGGTTCATTTTTGCCACATTTTTATTTTAAAACTGCATTGATAGATCCAACTTTTAATTTATTTATTTTTGCTTCAATTTATTATTATTATAAGTTTATGGAAAATAATGTTAATAAATTATTTGTTTATTCAATTGTTTTTTCTAGTTTGTCTATTCTTACAAAAGGTCCTGTTGGATTGTTTTTATCAACTTTAACTTTACTAATCTATTTATTTATTAGCAAAAAAATAAATCCTAAATCTATTCTTAAACTTTTAATTTATTGCATATTTGCATTAATACCATTTGCTATTTGGTATGGAATAGTACTTTTGAATGCACCTAAAATAATTCTAAAT
>JAYTXK010000078.1:0-3402 GCA_043743005.1 Ignavibacteriota bacterium | reverse complement strand
TCCAAATACATCAAATACATTTATTTCAGAAGCATCAATATCAAAACTCATATCCCAATAAATCAAACTCTTCACTTCATTCAAAGCAGGAATTGGGTATGGTGGATAGGAATAAAAGTATGTTTGGTCTTCTGCATGGGATTCGATAGAGGTATTATTATTTGAATTATTAATTCTATAATAACCTGATTGATACTCTTTTCCATAACTTGCATAATTGTAACAAAATAAATTATTATTGGTGTATAAAAAATTTAATAAGCTATATCTATTAAGCTCAATTTTTGCCCATAAGCTATTTTTCAAATTGTTTCTTTCAAATAGTCCATTTAAACAACTTTGGTAATATTTATCATTATTTTTAAAAAAAGAGGCTCCATATCCAGTTGAACGAAAACTTGATAAAGTATCTGTATTAACCAAAAGTATAGTTTTTAAATTTGTTGTTAAGTTAATTGAAAACAAAGTATCATTTAATATAGAAGGTGTAGTAGAAAAAGTTTTTGAGGCAACATCATAAACAGTACCTCCAGAATAATAATCAGAATAATAAATTAAAGACTTACTACCATCTGAATTTGAAATGATAGTATGTCCATATATATGACTATTATCTAAAAAACCATAACCATTACCAATTAAATTCAAATTTGATGAACTCTTTTCAAACTGATATAAATTCAACTCTGATTTTTCTTTTATTAATAAATATTTGTTTTTATTTTCATCTGAAATTATTTTTAATATTAATTTTCCAAAAGTAACATTTTTATTTTTCAAATTATATTGTTTATCAAAATAAAATTGTGAAATATAAGTTGTTGTTGTATCAACTCCTTGAAGTTTGAACAAACCTGTACTAACAGTACAAATTGATGTGTCACATTCTAAAATATGATTACCAATACTACCAATATTATCTAGATTCTTATCATATCCATACTTATATGTAACTCCAAAATCATGAGTTAACATGTAGTTAATATTTATTTTACCTTTTGATGTGTCTCGTACAAAATAATTATTATTTATAATTAGTCCGTTTCCAAATTTATCAAAATAAATATTATTTTGATAATAGAATGGAGAATCATAATTTACAGAATAAACTTTTTTGTCTGTCATAAATTGTGGTAACCAAGTTAATCCTAAGTTTGTAGATTTAAAAACTGTAAAATCATCTTCTAAAATATATATCAAGCTATCACTCACACAATACAACTTCGAAACTTTAACTAATACAAAAGGTAATGAATTAAGATAGGAAAGTATTTTCCAATTTTTCCCTCCATTATATGAAATTGAAATTAAATTGTTAGATCCTACGCCTATTAGAGTATCTTTAGTTACAAATTCAAAATCCTTAAAACTATAGCTAAATATCTGTCTCAAACTATCAAGTTCAGTTTGGCTAATTTTAGTCTTCTGCTCATTACTAAGTTTATTAAATATAATATAACTTACAGTTTTAGAGAGAATATTAAATGGTAATCCTTCAATTTCATAGATTTCATTATTATATATATCAAAAGTTCCATTTGTGTTAGTCAATTGTGAAAATGTATTCCCAGAATCTTTACTTAAAAATATACCCAGACTTGTATTTACAACGAACATACTATCTTTTATTTTAAAATCATATAAGTTACAAGAAGTGCAATTTAGTTTTTCGCTCAAATTAATTTTAATAATATTTTTAGTTGCAAAATTGTACTTAATTAAGGTCAAATCTTTTAAAGTAACAAATAGATAGTCTTTATCTGCATATAAATTTAAAAAGTCTGAACTTTCTTTAATTATATCTTCTTCTAGTAAATTAAATTCACTATCATAAACATTTATTTTGTTTTTAAACATTAAAATTATTGAAGTATTATATTTTTCAATATGTATGATACTACTAGTATCTTGCAAACTTGTTGATTTCCAAGTGTCTTTTTCCTTTTCTAATTCAATTAATTTATTATTTGAAATTCCGATTAGTTTTTCTTGAAACATAATCAATTGATTTATATTTTCATTTTCATTTAATGTATATTTGTTCCAATTTGTCCCAAAATCTTTCGATGAAAGGATAACACCATTATCGCCATAAGCGAAAATGGTGTTATTAAAATACACAACTCCAGAAAAATCAGTATTTAACCTTTCCATTTTGAAAGGTAATTTAGGGCTTGCTAATAAAGAATTAGCTATAAATAGAAAGATTAAAAGTAGTTTTTTCATGGGGTATTTAAAAATAAAATTATAAATAATTAATTATTACAACCTGTAGTAAAACACCCAGTATCCCAATACTGATTCCAAGTTTTTCTAGAAGGAGGTAAAGTTGGTACTCCAGCTGAGCAAGAAGGAGAACCATAAGGAGTACTGCTTAAATAGTTTACATAAACTAAAGGTGGGGTCTGATTATTATCTACACATATACTATAATGTCTTTCACAATATGCTCCACCAGGATCACAAGGAATTAATTGTGAATACCAATGAGTCATAATTCCAAATTCTAAATGAACATAATTAATGACCTTATTACAAATATATGCTGTAACTTTCACAGAAAAAATAGTTGGAGGTATTGTTCCACATGGTTGAATACTGCAACTACCACTTGTATAAATGTAATAGACAACTGCATCTTTGACAGCACTAAAGTTTGCTAATACAAGTGATATATCACATCCTGCTGGAGCTGTTATCGTTCCTAAAACAATATCTGTTATTCCTGTTGGTTCACATTTATAGCAATATTCAATGTCAAAATTACAACCTGAAATACTATGGGTGTAAGTACCTGATGAGTACCCACTTGGGCATGGCTGTGCCTCTGCTTTCTCAAAACTAAAAGCAAATAATATTGCCAATAAAGTGAATGAAAATATAAGTTTTTTCATATCATAATTCCTTAAATAAAATCGTTACAAAAACTTGTTTTCATAATAGCACTTTGCTAATATGAATTGGAAAAGAACTACCTTTTGTTAATTTATTTGGTAAGTTCTTTAAAAACACTTATTTTTGCAGTTACCTGCAAGACAAAGATGGTACTTTTGCGAGATGCATCTTTGTTTTTTCGAGTATTGAAGTCAGAGCATTTTGCTTTGACTTCTTTTTTTATATTGGTTTCATACTTTTCTCCTGTTTTTAAAAGTTATTTTTTTAAAGTTATTATTATTACTTAACTTAACTTAACTTAACTTAACTTAACTTAACTTAACTTAGTACGCAAATGAAATAAAAGGTATTTAAACAAATGTGGAAAAGTTCTAATTATTTGAATTGAATAGAAAATGAAGATATCTTTATAAGAAATAGTTAAATGAAAATATTAAATACAATCTTTTAAAATTTAAGGTAAGTAGGCTTCAAAGTTAAGAAACCTACTTTATATATTAATGTATT
>JAYTXK010000077.1:0-4464 GCA_043743005.1 Ignavibacteriota bacterium | reverse complement strand
CATAGAAACTGAAGTTAGTGGTGCCGTTTGGTCAAATCCTTTGAATAGTACATCCATATCGTCTATAGTACAAATAGAAACTCCAGCTTCACCAATTTTACCATATATATCAGGTTGTTCTGCTGGGTCTTCTGCATATAAAGTAATTCCATCAAAAGCAGTAGAAAGCCTTTTAGAATCATCATTCACAGTTAAGTAATGAAATCTTTTATTAGTTTGGGCAGGACTACCTTCTCCAGCAAATTGCCTTTTTGGATCTTCTGTAGTTCGCTTAAATGGGAATACACCAGCAGTATAAGGAAATTCACCTGCAAAATTTTCTTTATAATAAAATCTTACGATTTCTCTCCAAGATTCATAGTTTGGTGGTGCAATTTTAGGAATTTTAGTACCAGATAGGCTTTTAGTAAATAATTCTAATTTTACTTCTTTACCTTGAATTTTATAAACTAATTCATCTTGAAGAAATGAATTACATTTTTCATTGTGAGATGAAATAAAATTTCGTGATTTTTCAGAAAGTAAATTCCAATTCTCATTATATTTTTCATTTAATGCACCAACAATTGTAGCTTCTTTAAATTGAGTAGCTGAATTTTTGAGTGAATATGCAGAGTCAGCAATTTCTACTTCATTTTTAACATATTTATGATAATTTCTTACAGTTTCAGAAATATCAGCAAGATAATTTATTCTTCGATTATCTATTAGTCCGTGATTTTGATTAAATTTAATAGGCAGTAAATTAATTAAATCAGATTTTTGATTATAATCGTTGTTACTTTTTTCAGTAATTAAATTCAATAAATCAACAAATAATCTATTTACTCCAGAATTGTTAAATTGATTTGAAGAGCAAGCATAAACAGGTAATTCCAATTCATCTAGAGTTTTAGTTTTATCAACTTTTTCACCACGATTGCGAATATAGTTTATCATTACCTCACGGTAGGCATCTTCGCTTCCTCTTTTCTCAAACTTGTTTATAGCAATAAAATCTGCTATATCAAGCATGTCAATTTTTTCTAATTGAGATGGAGCTCCAAATTCAGAAGTCATTACATATAGTGTATTATCACTCACTTCTGCAACTTTGCTATTTGCTTGACCAATTCCACTTGTTTCAACAATTATCAAATCAAATCCACAAGATTTCAATACTTCTATTGAATCAATTATATTTTTGCTTACTTCATTGGAGCTATCTCTTGTTGCAAAAGAACGGAAGTAAACTCTAGAATTATAAACTTGATTGTACCTAATTCTATCACCCAATAAAGCACCTTGTGTTTTGCTTTTAGATGGGTCAACAGCCAATACACCAATAGTCATATTTTCAGTATAACTAATAAATTTGCCAATCAATTCATCAATTAATGAGCTTTTGCCACTTCCTCCAGTACCAGTTACTCCAAGTACTAATGATTTATTTTTATCATTTGCTTTAAGATTTTCACGAATTAACTTTGCATTATTATCTTCGCTAGCAAACTCTTCAAAGTAAGTTAGTTGCTGAGCAATGGTAAAATGATTTTGAGTGTTATTGTTATTAATTATTTCATTAGAAATTGTTTTTAAGTAGGAACGGTTTCCATTAGTTTTCAAGTCTGAAATACGAGTGATTATATCTCTACCAATTCCATCTATTCCAATTTTCTGACCTTCTGAGGCGTGGTAAATCCTTGTAACTCCATACTTTTCTAATGCTTCAATTTCGTTTGGTAATATTACACCACCACCACCACCAAATACCTGAATATGGCTTGCATTTAATTCTTTTAATCTATCAATTATATATCTAAAATATTCATTGTGCCCACCTTGGTACGAGCTAATAAGAATTGCATCAACATCTTCTTGAATGGCAACTGTTACAACCTCGCTCACAGATCTATTATGACCAAGATTAATTACTTCAGCACCTAATTTTTGTAAAATTCTACGAAAAATATTTATTGATACATCGTGTCCATCAAATAAAGCAGCGGCAGTTAATACTCTCGCAATACTCATTTTATCCTCAATTTCTGTAATTTTAATAGTTACAAATTTAAGAATTATTAACTTAAATTGAAAGATATTATTAATAACATTGCTTTTTGCTAAGTTATTATTATATTAGTTACTTATAAATTATTATGATTAATATTTAAAAAATTGATAATAATTAAACAAAAAAAACATCTAATATTTAAGTTCTATTAGATGTTTTTAGTCAATATAATTTGAAAAAAAAATTCAAACTAATAAATATTATTTTTTACTTTTACAGTATTTATCAAGCCAAGAGAAAAACTCAGTATGCCAAATAAAAGCATTTTGCAAATTAAGAACCCAATGATTTTCTTCAGGGAAAACCATTAATTTTGAAGGAATTCCTTTAGATTGAGCAGCTGTAAAAGCTTCCAAACTTTGAGTATATGGGACTCTAAAATCTTTTTCTCCAGTAACTATCATAATTGGAGTATTCCAATTTTGAACATAATTATGAGGAGAATTTTTAGTATATATTTCTTTATTTTTAGGATCCCAATATGGTCCACCAAATTCACTATTTGTAAAGAATTGTTCTTCGGTAGCACCAGCCATACTTTCTAAATTAAATACTCCACAATGAGCTATAAAAGCTGAAAAACGATTTTGATGATTTCCTGCTAAATAGTATGCAGCATATCCACCAGCACTTGCTCCAACAGCAGCTCTTCTATTTTTATCGATATACACTTCATTACTCATAGAGTCGGTAGCTGCCAGAATATCTTGCATTGCTCCCCCACCCCAATCTTTACTAATTGCGTCCACCCACTTTTGTCCAAAGCCAGGAGCACCACGTCTATTTGGTGCAACCACTACGTAACCTTGTGAAGCCATTAAATAAATATTCCATCTGTAGCTCCAATAATGGCTAATCATAGATTGAGGTCCACCTTGACAATAAGTAATCATAGGATATTTCTGTTTTGCATCAAATTTAGGAGGATATGCTATCCATGCTTGTACTTTGCTGCCATCAGGAGAAGTAAACCATTTTTCATCTACATTTATATCTCTGATTTTAATTAAAATATCTTTATTTACATTCGTAATTTGATCAATTTTGCCAGTTGTTAAATTCATTTTATAAATATCAACAGGGTGAGTCATTGAAGTTCTTCCAAATATAAGAGTCTTGCCATCGACTGATAAATCAATTCCTGAAGCATCATCAAACATACCCTCAGTTAACCTTTTGAAAGTCCCATCTAAGCTCATTTCAAAAAGTGGTTCTGTACCTTTGAATGAAGCTGCAAAATAAAACTTTTGTCCATCACTTGACCAAACAAAATCTCCCACCCATTGATCTAAATTTTTAGATATTTCAGTAATCACTTTTGTTTCAATATTATAAGTCATTAATCTAATTCTATCAGATTCTAAAGAAGCACGTTCTTGACTTTTAAAAGCAATCAATTTTCCATCGGGTGAAAAGTTAGGTTCTTTATCATACCCTTCCATACCTTTTGTTATATTCAAAATACTTTTTGTCTCAATATTTATCAAATAAATATCTGAATTGGTGCTAAAAGCTTCATTATCAACTTTTCTTGAAGTATAAGCTATGCTTTTTGAGTCATTAGACCAATCAATTTCATTTCCACCTCCCATTGGTTGAAGTGGACAATCAAAATCTTCACCAGCCATCAAATCAGTTTCTTTGCCACCTTTTGATGGCATAATAAATAAATGGCTTCTTTTTTCATCTATCCAATGATCCCAATGGCGAGCCATTAATTTATTATAAATCATTACATTAGCATTTTTTAAGTTTGGGTATCTATCTCTAACTGTTTCCATAGTCTTAACTTCAGAAGTAAATGAAAACAAATTTCCATCTGGCGACCAAGCCAAATTTTCACATCCTTCTTTAATAGCAGAAACCATTTTTGGCTCTCCTTTAGGGAAATCCATTGTGAATATTTGTGGAGCTGGACCTCTTGAAGTTGATAAATAAGCTATTTGCTTTCCATCAGGCGACCATCTGGGATTATAGTCATTGCTTATACCACTTGTTAATTTTTGAGTTTCTTTGCCTTCAATTGATGTAACATATATGGCTTTGTTTTTTTTATTAGTTGTTACATCTGGAGAATCCATATTATAAACTACCCATTTCCCATCAGGTGATATATGTGGGTCTGTGATTCGTTTCATTGAAAGCAAATCATCAATTGAAAAGTTTTTTAAGTCTTTATCGCTTAATTTTATACTGTTTTGTTGAGAAAATATATTTGTTGTAAAAACAAAAATTAGAAGAAATAAATTTTTTTTCATATAAATTATTTTAGTTTTTTGAAAATATTAGTTTGCAAAATATATCTAAAAGTCTTTTTATTCAAACAAAATATATTAATCAATTTGATTTACTATAAATTAACTTAAATATATTTTTAAAACAAAATCAAATAATATTTGTTTAGTCATTAA
>JAYTXK010000076.1:0-4228 GCA_043743005.1 Ignavibacteriota bacterium | reverse complement strand
TAGCACCTTTTTCCATTAGGGCTTCAGCACATTTAACGAAAGTAGTACCAGTATCAACCATATCATCGATTACTACTATTTGCTTTCCTTCTACTTCACCTATAATATGCATTATATCTGCCACATTATGCGAAGTACGTCTTTTATCAACTAATACCAAATCTCCACCAAATTTATTTGCATAAGCCCTTGCTGTTTTAATTCCACCAACATCTGGTGAAGCAAAAGTAACAGGACCTAAATTCAATTCTTTTAATGCTTTCAATAAAATTGTAGAAGCATAAAGGTGGTCTAATGGAATATCAAAGAACCCTTGGATTTGCGAACTATGCAAATCTACTGTAATAATTCTATCAGCACCAGCACGAGTTAATAAATTTGCTACTAACTTAGCTGTAACCGACACTCGAGGTTGATCTTTTCTATCTTGGCGAGCATATCCAAAGTAAGGTATTACAGCTGTAATACGTTTGGCAGATGCTCTTTTTGCCGCATCAATCAAAATCAAAAGTTCCATTAGATAATCAGATGGAGCGATAGTTGATTGAATAATAAATAAATCTACACCTCTAATATTTTCATCATACTTTACCCAAAGTTCTCCATCGCTAAAGTTCTTTATTTGTGTGCCTGCCAATTCAACACCTAATGCACTAGCAACTTTTTTGGCTAACGCTTGATTTGAACGACCTGAAGCTACTTTAAATTCTGGCATATATAGTAGGATAATAAATTGTTGGGATGGCAAGAGTCGAACTTGCCGGTGACGGAACCAAAAACCGTTGCCTAACCGCTTGGCTTCATCCCAATATTTTTTTGTAAATGAACTTAATAGAATTACAAATTTAAGAGTATTTTTCAACATTTGCAAACAATATTTTTATTTTGGTAATTTTCTTTTGATTTTTGCCACTATTTGGAAAAATTATAAAAAATAATAATTAAATAAATAAATTTAGCTTGAGATGTTTAATTTAATTACTATATTCGAGTTATTATAAAATAGAAAATTGAGAAAGTGTTTTTTTAGGAGAATAAAAAATGGTTTATGATGGCGAACAATTTGCTTTGTCAAATCCACTTACCTTGCTCGTTGGCAAACCAAGAGAAGAATTTACAAGAGCTGATTTGCTTAGAATTATACTTGAGAAAAAAATCGAAAGAGTTACTTTCCATTACACAGCTATTGATGGGAAAATTAAAGAATTAAAAATCCCTATTACTTCAAGACACCATGCTGAAACTATTTTAGCAGAAGGTGAAAGAGTATCTGGTGGATTACTTTTTAAAGATGTAGTAGATGATAGAAGTGCTGATTTATATGTTGTCCCTTTGTATAAAACAGCTTTTTTAAACCCTTTTGATTTGGGTAGTTTAGATTTTATTTGTAGATTTATCAACCCATTTGGCGAACTTGCAAAATTTGCTCCAGATACTATTTTATTTAATGCTTTGCAAAATTTAAAAGAAAAAACTGGTATTAGCCTATATGCAATGGGTGAACTAGAATGTTACTTACATGGAAAAGAAAATAGTTCACTTTTTCCTATGAATCAAAGATCTGGCTATCACGCATCGGCACCATTTGTAAAAACTAATGAATTAGTGAATGAAATGCTAAAACATTTAACTCAGGTAACTGGTTTTGTAAAATATGCTCACCATGATATTGGAAGTGTTGCTCAAATAAAAAGTGATTATGAAGAATTAAATGGAAGATTTGCTGAACAAATTGAGTTTGAGTTTTTACCAACTCCAATTGATGAAATGGGAGATATTTTAGTATTGGCTCGTTGGATAATTCGCAACGTAGCTTATCAGCATGGGTATGGCACTTTCTTTGCACCTAAGATTGAAGAAAATCAAGAAGGTAATGGATTGCATATTCAAATGCAATTAATGAGAGATGGTAAAAGTATTATGATTGATGAAACTAACAATTTGTCAAAGGAAGCAAAAATGTTAATTGGTGGCTTGTGTTTCTTTTTACCTTCTCTTTCAGCTTTTGGAAGTATTGTTCCCTCTTCTTATATTAGGTTGAATGCAAATAAATGCTATTCGACTGTTTGTTGGAGCGATACTCCAAACACAGCTATTAGAGTTCCATCTGCTTGGACAAAAGTTAATAATATAGCTCAATTAATTAATCCTCAACAAACGGAAGCTCTAAAAACTAGAGAAGAGAGAAAGGTTGTTGAATTAAGAAGTCCAGATGGTAGCTCCAATGCACACTTACTCTTGGCTGCTATTACTATGGCTGCTTTTTGGGGATTAACTAATCAAGACCAAGCATTAGATATTTGTGATAATAGTATGATGAAATCTAATTCTTTAAATCCAGATTATAATCTTGAATTTGATGAAATGGCTACAAGTTGTGCTGAAGCATCTGAAATGTTGCTAAGAGTTAGATCGCTTTATGAAAAAAATGGTGTTTTCCCTGATGAAGTAATTAGTAGTATAGCAAAAATTTTGGAAAATTATAATGATAGAGATTTGATGACTAGATTGGCAGGAATGATAGATACAGAGAGAGCTAGAGAGATTAATAGAATTTTACATAGGGACATTCATAAACATTAATATAGTAATAACTATTACAATAGTTAATAAAATATTTAAAATTTCTTTTTAGCATAATAGCATTTTCGTATATTTGTTTTTTGAAATTTAATTTAAAATTTAAGAATTGGGAGTGTTTCGTGGACATTTTTGAAAAATGCTACAATTTCACAAGAGCTGAAGATGTAAAAGCAGCTGGATTATATCCTTATTTTAGACCTATACAAGAAAATGAAGGACCAGTTGTATTTATTGAAGGCAGAAAAGTAATTATGGCTGGCTCTAATAATTATCTTGGTTTGACTGCACATCCTAAAGTAAGGCAAGCTGCAATTGACGCAATTAATAAGTATGGTACTGGTTGCTCTGGTTCGAGATATTTAACTGGGACTTTAGACTTACATATCGAATTGGAACATCGCTTAGCCAAATATTTAGGGTTTGAAGATGTGCTTTTATTTAGCACCGGATACCAAACTGCACTTGGTGTGCTTGCTACAGTTGCTACAAAAGGTGATTATCTTATACTTGATAAAGAAGACCACGCTTGCATTATGAATGGTGCAATGATGGCAAAAGGTATGTTTGTTGATTATAAAAGATATAAACATAATGATATGAATGATCTTGAAAAAGTCTTAAAAGCTCTACCTGCCAAAGCTGGTAAGTTTATAGTAACTGATGGTGTTTTTTCTGTTACTGGGGAAATTGTTAATTTACCAGATTTACTTGAAATTGCCAAAAGATACAATGCTCGAGTAATGGTTGATGATGCACATGCTCTTGGAGTAATTGGTGAAGGTGGAAGAGGTACTGCAAGTGCATTCGGAAAAACTGCTGAAACTGATATGGTGATGGGTACTTTCTCAAAAACATTTGCATCTTTGGGTGGCTATGTTGCAGGTCCTGAAAGAGTTATTAATTATATTAAACATCATTCACCAGCATTAATTTTTTCTGCTTCACCTACTCCTGCTTCTTGTGCTGCAACTCTTGCTGCACTTGATATTTTGGAGCAAGAACCAGAACTTGTTGGTAAGTTGATTAAAAATGCTAATTATATGAGAGAAGGGTTAAAAAATCTTGGATTTAATGTAATCGATAGCACAACTGCTATTGTTCCTGTTATCATTGGAGATGTTGAAAAATCACTTATGATTTGGCGAGATTTATATGATGATGGTGTATTTGTAAACGCGTTTATTCCACCAGGAGTACCTCCAACTATGTCTATGATGAGAACAAGTTATATGGCAACTCATAAAACTGAACATTTAGATGGCATTTTAGAAGCATTTAGTAAAGTTGGTAAAAAATACGGCTTAATATCTTAATTTTGAATATTTATATTAAAGAGGCTGTCTCAAAAGGAAAGCCTCTTTTTTTATTTTAATAATATATAATAAACTAATTTTCATATATGATGGAAATTGAATGTAGATAGTATTAATGCAGGTTTGAAAGATATTTGTCAAAACTATTTATTTTTGTCTTTAGTTAATGGAAAGGCTTTCTATTACTCATTTTTTCATGAGTGTTAAAAAGAAAAAATCCATAAGCACTTATATATTAGTTACTTATGGGTTTTTCTATGTGATCCCAAGGGGATGACTTGATATTATTATTTATTATCAGAATGAATAATATAAATTAAGCTACATCTTGC
>JAYTXK010000075.1:0-3642 GCA_043743005.1 Ignavibacteriota bacterium | reverse complement strand
TCGAATAGCTTAGCGGCTCTTGCGCAAGCTTTTGACCGGGCCCACAGGCCGGACTTTGGCAGACCCATTCTCACGCGGTGGCAAGCCGGTGTGCTGTGTTGCAGATATTTTTTTTTGTATAAAATGAATAATTAATCTCCGAATGAAATTTCCTTTTCAAATATTAATCTTTATAATCTTTTTATTTCAACTGCAAACAAATAGTTTATTTACTCAAGTATTACAATATTCTTTTGATGACGCTACCAAATTAACTATTGAAGGTACGAGCAATGTCAATTCGTTTGAATGTAAATGCAAAGACAAATTTCCAAGAAGCAATGTTAAAATAAATCTAGAAAATCCCCAAATAATTCGCTTTTCGTATGGCAAATTATTAATGAAAACAAACAAACTTGATTGTAATAGTTTAAGAATGAATAAAGATTTGTGCGATGCTTTAAAAGAAGATCAGTACCCTTATATTACTATAGAACTTTTAGATGCAAAATTAGGAAATGTGAATATTGATAAAACAGACGACTGGGCTAATATAAAAGCAACTATTTCTCTTACAATTACAAATATCAGTAAGTTAATGACATTAGATGTAAAAGTGAAGAAAATTGAACAAAATAAGTTTAGATTTGCAAGCTCTAAAGAAATTTTACTTACAGATTTTGGAATTAAGCCACCTACAGCACTATTTGGTTTAATTAAAGTTAATAATAAAATTAAAATCAATTTAGATATAACTGCAATTTTAGAATAAATCAATCCTTTCTATATTTAATATTGGCTAAAAGATAAGGCTAATATTGCCCACAGTAATAATAATCTTCATATTTCTACCTACGCATTTATTGATTATATCATTATAAATCAATAACTTAATCTATTGGCACATATATTGAATTATGTTGATTGTGCAACACACTAATTGCATACGTGAACTCAATCAAAACACTACAAAAAATGAATACTAAATTTATAAAAATAATAGTAATATTAATACTATTTATTGGGATAGCATATAATTTGAATGCTCAAGGGAGCAATGTGCAAATTCCTAAACTATCTTTTGGGGTAGATAAATCATCAAGTAATGAAGATGCTGTACTAACATTGCAAATTGTTGGAGTTATTACTATTCTAACTTTAGCACCTTCTATTCTGGTTATGATGACCTGCTTTACAAGAATTATTGTTGTATTTCACTTTTTGAAGCAAGCACTTGGAACAACTACTCAGCCACCAAATCAACTCTTGACTAGCTTGGCATTGTTCTTAACATTTTTTATAATGCAACCTGTGTTGAATGAAGCAAATAATAAAGGGATTCAACCATATCTCAAGGAAGAGATAACACAGGATGAAGCTATAAATAATGTAGTTAAGCCATTTAGAGAATTTATGCTTAGACAAACTAGGCAAGAAGATTTGGGACTTTTTATTAGATTAAGTGGTGCAAACAAACCAAATGATATTAGTGAAGTATCTACTTGGGCAGTAATACCAGCCTATTCTATTTCCGAATTAAAAACGGCTTTTCAAATAGGCTTTTTGATATTTATTCCATTTCTTGTATTGGATATGATTATTGCTTCTACTCTAATGTCTCTTGGTATGTTTCTACTTCCTCCTCAATTAATTTCACTCCCTATCAAAGTATTACTTTTTATATTAGTTGATGGTTGGAATCTGATTATCGAATCTCTAATGAAAAGTATTATGAAAGGGTCTTAATAATTAAATTAATTTATAAAATGGTGTTTTATGTCTGATCAAATGGTAATTTCTATTATTAAAGATGCTTTTTGGCATGTAATGCTCATTTGTGGTCCCTTACTTTTAGTATCACTATTAATTGGTTTAGTTATATCAATTTTTCAGGCTGCTACTTCAATTTCTGAACAAACACTAACTTTTGTTCCAAAACTTTTAGCTGTTTTTATTGTAACAGTATTGATTTTACCATTTATAATTGGTACTCTTAAAACATATACAATCAATATGTTTAAGATGATTGAAACAATGGGTCCTTAAATTGTTAAATTCTACTACATTATATCTGCTTTCAGGCAAATTTATGATTGGAACTTTGATTTTAATCAGAGTTACAGGTATGATGGCATCTGCTCCTTTTTTTAGGAATGTTGCAATTCCAGTTTCAGTCAAGATTATTCTTTCTATTTTATTATCGCTTGTTATAACAGGTGCATATTGGGAAGAGCAACCGACTTTTTCCTTGCATTTATGGAATATGGCATTTCTTGTAATAAAAGAATTTATGGTGGGTTTGCTAATTGGGTTTGCAGCAAATACAGTTTTCCTTGCATCTCAATTTGCAGGTGGGTTAATTGATTCAGAAATGGGGTATCAAACAGGAGCATTATTTGACCCTGAAAATGCTAACCCTTCATTAATGGGTGAATTTAAAGAATTAATGACACTGATGATATTTCTTTTTATTAATGGTCATCATTATATTATTGAAGCAATGTTTATAAGTATAAAGGCAGTACCACTTACTACTTTTGAAATTTCTCAAACAACCGTATTGCTATTAACTAAAATGGCAACTGCTGTATTGATGTTGGGAATAAAATTATCAGCACCGTTATTAGTATCAATGTTTTTAACAAATCTTTCACTTGCCTTACTTGCCCGAATTGCTCCACAAACAAATATATTTTCACTTAGTTTCCAATTTAAAGTTGCAATAGGTTTGGTTGTTTTATTCCTTTCAGTACCACTTTTTGTATATGTAGCAAAGTATTCTCTTCAGAGTTTGCAATCTGAAATTCTTCAAGTTACATTAAGTCTATTGCCAAGCAGGGTATAGAACTTTATAATGTTCAAACAAATTAAATTATATTGATTCAGGTTTTTACTTGTTTTTGCATTTCTTCGTCACTCCGATTAAAGTGAGGAGCCTAAGAATTTTGTATTTGCATTTCAAAGAACAAATTAAGAACCCCACCTAAATAATACAACACCTCAAATTGCTGTCGCAATTTTCCGAAACGAGAGGACTTTAAGAAAAACTACTGCAATATTACTTTGTTATTTATCAATGGCTTACGAGAAATATTGCAGTAAATTGCAGTAAATTTAGCTATTTTTTTGTATTAATTTCTCCCTCCCCGATTTTTGACTTTATGTCAAAAATCTTTGGGCGAGGGCAGGGGTGGGGTTTAAAAAGTAGTTTTATCCACCTCCGTCAACAAGTTGACACCTCCGCCAGCGGAGGATATAATCTACTGCAATTGCAACTACTTGTTATTTAACGACATAACTAAATTCTTTGCAGGGGTCGATTGACCCTTTGCAGTGAATTTTGCAATTTTTTGGCAGTCAACCTGAACTTGACACGATTATGTCTTGATTCAGGTTTTTACTTGTTTTTGCATTTGCATTTCAAAGAACAAATTAAGAACCCCACCTAAATAATACAACACCTCAAATTGCTGTCGCCATTTTCCGAAAGGAGAGGACTTTAAGAAAAACTACTGCAAAATTACTTTGTTATTTATCAATGGCTTACGAGATATTTTGCAGTAAATTGCAGTAAATTTAGCTAATTATTGTCACTCCGAATGTAATGAGTGGAGCCCAAGTGTTTGGTTATTGTTTTTCAAACCACATTGCTGACCTCACCCC
>JAYTXK010000074.1:0-1859 GCA_043743005.1 Ignavibacteriota bacterium | reverse complement strand
CATTATGAGCAATATTATAATCTCCACAGATAATAATATTTGGGTTTATTTTTCTTTTTTCTTCAATATGATTAAATAGAAAATTGTAAAATTCTAATTTATAAATTACTCTATGATCTCCAGATGTACCATTTGGAAAATATACATTGTATAAAATAAAATTACCCATATCTAATTCAATTATTCTTCCTTCACAGTCAATTAGCTCTTTTCCTAATTTGTAGTTTACTTCTTTAGCTTGATTTTTAGAAAATATAGCAACTCCACTATATCCTTTTTTAGAGCTACAAGAATGATAATAATGATAATATCCAATTGGAGCGATAAGATTTGGTAAAATTTGTTCTATATCAGCTTTTGTTTCTTGCAAACAAATAATATCTGGGTTTTCTTTGTTGATATACTCAAATAACTTATTATCATTTGAATATGTATCAAATTTCTTTTTTGCATTTTGACCCGTTATAGCTCTATATCCATTTATGTTCCAAGAAACTATTTTCATAATGAAATTTCCTCTGAAATTGGTAAAGTAAAAATGAAACTACTACCTTGATTAAGTTCACTTTCAACCCAAATTTTACCTTTATTAAGCTCAACTAGCTCTTTGCAAAGTAGCAAACCCAAACCAGTACCAACTTCATTTTCAGTACCTAAAGTAGTTACTTTTGTACCTAAATTAAATAATTTGTTTTTAATTTCTTCAGTCATACCTAATCCAGTATCTTTAACTTCAATTTTATAATTATTAGTTATAGAAGGAAGTAAATTAATTGAAATTGAATCACCATTTTTGGTAAATTTTATAGCATTTGATAATAAATTTCTAATCACAGTATCCAACATATCTACATCGCAAAAAGCATATTTATCTTCCAATGCATTGTTTATTAAATTTACACCTTTCATTTTTGCTCTTGGAGCAATTAATTCAAAATTATTTGAAATACACAATTTTAAGTTTACTAATTTTGGAATATATTCAATTTTGCCTCTTTGAATACTCGACCAGCTTAATAAATTTTCTAAAAGTTTAAAAAGATTTTTAGCTGAACTATGTAATGATGATGCAAATTCCATAATTTGTTCAGAAGTAAAATCTGAAGCAGAATCTTTAAGTAATTCTGAATATCCTAATAATGATTGAAAAGGACCTTTCAAATCATGTGCAATAATAGAGAAGAATCTATCTTTATTTGAATTTAGTATTTCAAGCCTTTCTTCCGATTCAATTAATTTAACATTGAGCAATAAGAAATCGTTTGCATTTTGTTCTACATATTCTTTTGTTACTTGCAAATCTTCGATTAGTTTTGTTAATTCTCCTTCGTAATGCTTAGAATTAGTAACATCTCTTGATATACAAATTAAAAAAATTTTATCTTGAATTTGGACTCTTTCAATTTTAAGCTCCATTTGAAATAATAGATTATCTTTTCTCTTACCATAAATTTCTAAAAGCTCACCATTAATCAAATTAGGCTTACAATCAATATATTTTTCTATTTCATTTTTTAAATCATTTTTATAATTTTCTTGAACAAGCAAATCTAAGAATGGTTGGTTTAATATTTCAGACTCATCAAATTTAAAAATATCATTAGCAGGATTAGTCCAATGAATTATTTGTAAACTAATATCTAAAACAAATATAGCATCTCGAGAAGAATTAATTATTTTTTTTAAAAGCAATAAATCTGTATTCATAATTAGCATTAGAATTTGTTTGCAAACCATTAATATAAATAAATTATTAATTTCATCTTATAAAATCAAATAATTCTAATCTGCAAAATATCAAAATAATATTTATTATTTCAATCAAAAAAATAATAATTAATCAAAAATGTGATTTTTAT
>JAYTXK010000073.1:0-2334 GCA_043743005.1 Ignavibacteriota bacterium | reverse complement strand
AAATTATCCAAAAATTATTTAAAATATTTCCAATTAATAAATGGAAATATTGAAGTGAAATACCCAATAAAAATATTCAATAACGATTGTTTATCAATTAAAGATTCATCAGGCAAGTATTCAGTTTATCGCAGTTATGATAAAAATACTTTGGTTGGCGAAAATACACCAATATTATACTTTTCTAAAAGCGAAAACGGAGACGGTAGTCCTTATATTGAGCTAGGATTAGTGAATAATCTTAAAGTTTTTTTTAATTACAATATTGGAAATTCATATCAGGGATTTAAAATTAGTCCATCGAAACTTTTAGATGTTATGCAGGAGTCATTCCCTTTAGTAGATAGGAATTTTATTTTCACTGCATTATATTTTAGTGGATTCGAAATGGAAGAAAACCGAGATGTTAAAATGCCAACTTGGTTTACAGATGGGAATCTTAAAATTATAGATTTAAGAGGCGTTAATTTTGAAGAATTGAATTTAAAAATATTGAAATCATTACCTGTTTTTGCTAATATTAATAGTAATTCCGAATCTTTTGCTATTGCGTTAAAGCAACGTAATTCAGATGCATCTAAAGATGGTACAAGTAAATGGTTTATTGCAAATTTTAAATGCCTTTCGGGAAATTGTGAAAATGGTGATGGAAAAGCTGAAAATATATACTATATACTTCAAGGGAAGTTTGAAAATTATAAATTAATCAAAGGAACTGTAATTCTTAAGCCTGGTATAAGAGAGGGAATTGAAGATAAATTAGAAGGAGATTTCAATCCAAAAAGTTATGGATTTGGCAGTAAAAATGAAAAACAAATTATACCATCATTATCTAAAGGAACTCATTTTTCAGTAGTTACTAGTCAAAATGTAAAAATTATTGAAAAGGGTGAATTCAACGCTGATGGTGAACTTAATGGAAATGGCGAAAAATCAGTTTCTAAGATTAATAATACTCCTATAAGTTTTGAGAAAAACATTGGAAATGGGAAATGGGAAAATGGTGTTCTTCAGGGGCATGGTCATTTTATAGCAGAAGATATTGACTACGATGGTATGTTTGTTGACGGAGAAATTAGTACAAAATTAGCGGATGAAAATGGTTATGTAAATTGTAAGGTATGTGCTAAGAAAGGTAAACTAAAAGGACAAATATTTGACCCAAAGGCATTCTATATTGATGAAAATAATTTTGGCCCATTTTGTAGTGATAAATGCAGAACACATAATTATGAATATACAAATAAAAAGTTAACTGGTATTCTACAAGAAGAAAGAAAATACCAGCTTCAAGTTATTAAATGTAATTATTGTTCCAATACTAATAAAGTTATTAGGAGAGATTGTATAATCGGACAATCAGATGGAAAGGAGTATTGTAGTCAAAAATGTGCTTGTGAAGCAAATCAAAAAAATTGTAAATAACCCCTTTATTGAGCAATTTATATTTGAAAAATACAGCCCAAAAAGCGTAAATATTTGGTATTGTTATTTTGTAACAGGAAATATTAAAAAATCGAATGAAAAAGATCAATAAATTATTATTATTTTTTGTATTTATTTCCATAATACTTACGCTTTGTTCATGTGAAGAAAGAATAATGGGGAAAACTAGAAAAGAATGGCAGGAGCAAGCCAACTCCACTGGTATTCCTATTGCTCTTCCTGGGGAAACTATATGGCCAAATAAGAAGAAAACAAAGGTAATAGAGAATTATAAAAGCAACGAAGCTGATTATGATGAATCTCAGCAAAAAATTGAAAAATCAGATAATAGCTCTAATTCGCAAAATACTGATGATGTTTCTACATCAACTTCAGAAATAAGGAAATACGAATGTATTTATTGCGGCAATTCATTTAAAAAGGAAAACGGGAAATCAGATGAATGCAATTATATGAAAGATACCAATGGTAATAGAATCAATACTGGATTGAATTACTTGTTAGGTATAGTGCCATTTTGTTCTCAAAAATGCTATGATAGTTTTCATGAACATCCACATGATGGGCATGATGTTTTTTAAATAAATTATTTACTTAATTAAATCCAACCATATTAAAATTCTATTAAATACTTTTAAATTCAGTTAGTTATATTCAGGGGAATAAATTTAGCTGTATTTGAACCATCTTCTTAATTGTGGATGGTTTTTTATTTTAAAATACAGTATGTGCTCTATTTATTTAACTTATTAAAATGTTGATTATCAATAAATTAAAAAATAACTGATAATCAAAATAACTTATTTAGGTGCCTAACTTGATATAGATTTATACTAATAAAACTATAGAACATAAAAAAAATATAAATTATTTGAAAGAAAATCTATG
>JAYTXK010000072.1:0-3342 GCA_043743005.1 Ignavibacteriota bacterium | reverse complement strand
TTTATCCATTTCTTACTCAATTTGGAAATAATTTCCAATATTTAGATTTATTTGCTTTCCACTCAGATAACAAGGTTCGATTAGTTGGGTTTGTTCCATACTTAATTCTTGCAATTTTAATTTCAATTTATGCTTTATATGAAAATAAAATTGGAAATAAGGATATTAATTGAATAAATATCAAAGAAAATTGAACGAAGC
Source organism: Ignavibacteriota bacterium (assembly GCA_043743005.1). Taxonomy (GTDB): domain Bacteria; phylum Bacteroidota; class Ignavibacteria; order Kapaibacteriales; family UBA2268; genus JAPLFM01. The sequence continues at coordinate 3,141 of JAYTXK010000072.1, read as the reverse complement.
CCTATCAATTGCTATCATTAGAACTGACAAAATTGGTGATATGGTGCTTACTTTACCACTTTTTAAAGCATTAAAAAGCAAATATCCTGATAAAGTAATTACTATGATTGCTTCAAAATATACAAAATCATTACTTGAAAGCACTTTAGAAAATAATGAATATATATGTATAGAAAACGAAATTGAATTGAAGAAACTTATTAAAAATAGCAATTATGATGTTGTTTTTTTTCCAAGACCAAGATTTAAAGAAGCACTTATAATTTTCCTTTCAAAAGCAAAATTAAGGATTGGCTCTACTTATCGTTGGTATAGCTTTTTATTTAATTTTAAGATTAAAGATCATCGAAAAGTTTCTTTATACCACGAAGCAGAATATAATACTCGTATGTTATCATTATTATTAAATGAAGAGATAAAAACAGAATTAATAAAACCTAAAATCAAATCTGAAAGTATTGCAAGTTTGAATGAGAAATTGAAGGAAAACGATTTTTATATTAATTCAGATTATATCATTATACACCCTGGTAGTGGCGGTTCGGCTAGAGATTGGAATAGTTATAATTTTAGAAAATTAGTTCTCAAATTACTTGAATTGGATAAAAACATAATTATAACTGGTATAGAATCTGAAAGTGATATTTGTAATAAAATTTCAGAAGGAACAAATGCAATAAATTTATGTGGAAAATTATCTTTTGAAGAACTATTAGCTTTAATTAGTGAAAGCAAACTTTTGATAGCAAACTCTACTGGGGTAATTCATCTTGCTGCATCTTTGGAAATTACAACATTAGGGTTTTATCCAAACTCACCTCATTTAAGTTCAAAAAGATGGGGACCTTATTCACCTAAATCAATTATAATTTCACCACTTGATAATTCTGATGATATGAATTTGATTAGTTTAGAAAGTGTGGTTGAAAAATTGAGAAAGGATAAACTACTATAGTTGATAATTTCAATATGATAAAAAAGGCTATATTTCGTGTGAAACATAGCCTTAAAAATTCTTGAATTATGCTGCTACTATAAAGTAGCAAGCAATTAATGCAGTTTTTGACGAATCTTCTTTTCACTCATTCCACGTAAATAGTAAAGTTTTGATCTGCGTACTTTACCTACATGAACTATTTCAACTGATTGAACCATTGGAGAAAACATTGGGAATATTCTTTCAACACCAATACCATTAGAAATTTTTCTAACAGTAAAAGTTTTAGAAATACCACCATTTTGAATTCCAATTACAATACCACGATAATTTTGGATACGTTCTTTCTCGCCTTCCACTACTCTTACAGCCACGATAATTTCATCACCAGCTTTAAACTTAGGCAATTCTTTATAAGCATCGCCTTCTTTTTCTTTTCTCAAATTAATTACACTTTCGACATTAATTTGGTCAACATAATCAATTGCAGTCATTTTATTTTCTTATCCTATACAAATAGAGAGTTACAAAATTAATACTTTTCTTGTTTATAAACAAGATTTATTTTTACATTTATTAAAAATCTTAAGTATGATACAAAATCTTTAATAAAAATTAAAAGTCAACTCTCATTACCCATTTTCTTTCATCTTTGATTTCACCATGCTGAATGCCAGTAATAGTGTCATAAAACTTCTGAGCAAGTGGACCAATTTTAAAATCATTAATTACTATTTCTTTTCTTTTATGACTTAGTAAACCAACTGGAGAAATTACTGCTGCAGTGCCTGTCCCAAATACTTCTTGAAGTTTTCCATCTTGATGAGCTTGAAATACTTCAGAAATTCTAATTTGTCTTTCAGAAGTTAGAAGTCCCATCTCTCGTGCTAAATGAAGAACTGTATCTCGAGTAACTCCTGCTAATAATGTACCTTGCCAAAGTGGAGGAGTAATTAATTCATCATTGATAACAAACATAATATTCATTGCACCAACTTCATCTACATAATCTAAAGAAACTCCATCAAGCCAAAGAACTTGTGAAAATCCTTGTTCTTTTGCTTTGGTGCCTGCCATCAATGAGGCTGCATAATTTGCAGCTGTTTTAGCTGCACCAAGCCCACCACGAACTGTTCTTACATATTGATCTGAAACTAATATTTTAAGAGGTGCCAAGCCTTCTGCATAATAAGAAGCTACTGGTGAAGTCATTATAATTAGTCTATATGTATCTGAAGTGTGAACTCCTAAGAAATTACCAGTTCCAAAAACAAGTGGACGAATATACAGTGATTGACCTTTTTCTTTAGGGATAAACTTTTTATCAAGCATTACTAAATCGTGGCAAGCTTCTAAAAATCTTGATTCATCATAAGATGGAATACATAATGAATGAGCGGAAGTATTCAATCTTGTAGCATTTTTATCTGGTCTAAATATATTTGCACCTCCATCTACACTATAAAATGCTTTCAATCCTTCAAATATTGTTTGTCCATAATGTAGAGTACATAATGCTGGTTCAGCAGTCATATTACTGTAAGGTACTATCTCTCCCTCACTCCAAGCCCCATCTTTATAATCGGCAATATAAACGTGATCGCCAAAATACTTACCAAACCCTAAATTATTCCAATCAATTTCATCAAATCTTGTAGTTTCACTTTTTGTAATTTTAATATTTCCCATTATAAATTCCTTTGTGCTGTTGACACTTGTTATAGATACGAAAAAGGAACAATTTAGATACATAAAAAAATATTATATTGTTTTTGTATCAAATCAATTTACTAAAATACAAACAAAAATAAATAAAATATCAAAATAATTAGATTTATTAAGACATATTTATCTTTGAAAGTTTTACGAGAATGCAATAATTTCTCTTTGTTCTTTTTTGTAGTAAATTACACACTTTTTTTTAGGTTTCGTCACTCCGAAGGGTCGTTTGACCCAAATGAGGAGTCTAAGTGTTTTGTATTTGTATTTCAAAGAACTAATTAAGAAAAACCCTCCGTCAACAAGTTGACACCTCCGCCAGCGGAGGATACAATCTACTGCAATTGCAACTTATATATTTTTAAATCACTTAAGCAAATTCTTTACAGGAGTCGATTGACCCTTTGCAGTGAATTACGCTAATTTTTTGTATTAATTTCTCCCTCCCCGATTTTTGACTTTATGTCAAAAATCTTTGGGCGAGG
>JAYTXK010000071.1:0-15885 GCA_043743005.1 Ignavibacteriota bacterium | reverse complement strand
TTTTTAATTAATTTTTCGTTTCCAACTAGTTTGATTTTTGTAGGCTTCGTAATGTATTCTCCAACTACAATATATCCTAAAGCTGTATTAACTTCTAAGTTAGGCTTTACTTCTATAGTACTTTCACTTATTGCTCCAGTTTTTAAATTGATAGTTTCAGGCATAACTTCTTTTGCTTCAACATTCAACAAATTTTCTAGTGATTTTACAATAAGAGATCTATTTATTAAAAAATAGTTATCCTTAATATCAGAACCATCAAGATTAATATTACAATTTTTATTAGTATTAAAAAAAATTAAATTAAATAAATGCCAACCTTTTCCTTTTACTTCTACATTAATTTCTATAGGTAGATTATTTTCAATAGCTCTGTTTTTGGGAACATTTACTTTTAAAGGAACTTGAATTAAAGTTACATAAGTTTCATTTAAGCTAGCATAAGCCCATAAAGCAATTGCAAACATCAACGAACCATAAACTGACTTTGAAAATAGAAGTTTTCTAAAATTTATTTTATTTTCTTTATTTACATTAAAGTTTGTTGGCATTTAATAAGCTCCTAAATTTTTTATTTCAAAATTAATTCTGTTTAATTCACGTAACATTAAATCTTTTTCATCTTCATTAAGTTTTTTCATACCAATTTCAATTTCTTTTCTTTGTTGCTCTAGATGAAAATGCTTAAGACTTTTCACACTATCACTAATTACACCTTTCCAATTTGTTTCTAAAGAAATATCAGCTGTTTTTTTCCAACTTTCACTCGGTCTTTCATCAAGCATTGCAATTCCGAACATTAATTCTTTTGCTTCTTCATCAAGTTCGGACGACATTGAAATAGCATCTAAAATTGATGAAGTACCATCATAATGCAAAGTAGCCAAAAGCGATAACAGTGTTTTGCCATTTTCTGTTATAAATAAATCAGTATTGACCAAATGCTTATCAAATATATCTTCTAATTCTTTAAATCCAAGTAAACAGTATCGAATAATATATAATTCTTCAGCTTTTAAGCTATTATTAAGTTTATTTTCCTCTTTAGCTCTTTTTATTGATTCTTCTTCTAATTCATCAGAAGTAATTAGATTAAAATTCTTATTTATTTCCTTTTTTTGAGATTCATTGTGCCTATTTTGTTCTAATTCACTTTTTTCATCATATACTCTGCGTAGTTGAGATTCACTTAATTCAAATTTTTTTGCAAGCTCTCTGATAAACAAGTCGTGCTGAAGTCTATCTGGAATTTTAGAAATTAAATTTATTAATTCTCGAGTAGCTTTTGCTCTACTTGCTGGATTTTTTAAGCTACCTTTTTCTTCATAAAGTTTAGCTTTATATTCAATAAAAGTTACAGCTTTTCTAAAGAAAATATTAAAAGTATTTACTCCACTTTTTCTAACAATACTATCTGGGTCTTCACCTTTTGGCAATTCTACAATAAGAATATTAAAACCAAGATTGATAGCTAATTCAATTCCTTTTTCAGTTGCTTTTTGTCCTGCATTATCGCTATCATAAATAAAATAAATGTTCTTGGTTAATTTAAGTAATGCAACCAACTGCTCATTGGTTAAAGCAGTACCACTCGAAGCAACTACATTTTCAATTCCAGCTTGGTGAAGTGAGATTACATCTGCATATCCTTCAACTAAAATTACACTATCAAGATGTAAGATTGATTTTTTAGATTCAAATAAGCCATAAATTTCTTTACCTTTATGATAAACTAAAGTTTCAGGCGAATTTAAATATTTAGCACCATCTTTATTTTCATCACTTAAATCTCTAGCACCAAAACCAATTATTCTACCAACTGAATTTCTAATAGGGAACATAGCTCTATTTCTAAACCTATCATAATATCCACCATTATCTTTTTTAATTATTAATCCAGCTTCTTCGATTATGTTTACATCTATATTTTGCTTAGTTAATTCTTTTAAAACAAAATCCCATAAATCTGGTGAATAACCAAGTTTGAATTTTGCAACAGTATCAGATAAAAAGCCCCTTTTTTGAAAGTACTTAATTGCTAAACTTTTATCATCTTTAAACATAGCTTTTTCAAAAAGTTCTGTAGCTATTAATAATGCTTGAAGTATTTGGTCTCTTTTTGAAATTTCTTTAATAAAATCTGGGTTATTGCTTTTTTCAACATTAATGCCAAGTCTTTTACCAAGGAATTCAATTGCTTCTTGAAATGAAATTGTTTGATTTTCCATAACAAAAGTATAAACATTTCCACCTTTACCACAACCAAAGCATTTGTAAATCTGCTTTTCAGCACTTACATTGAACGATGGAGTCTTTTCATTATGAAAAGGGCAAAGTCCTTTGTAATTTCTACCAGCTTGTTTTAATTGAACTGTTTCACCAATAACATCTATAATATTGGTTTGTTCTTTAATTCTATCAATTATATCTTGTGAATATGAGCTCAATTATTTTTTTGTCTTAGTTTGTGTGTTTTCTTTAAGAAATAATCTTGACCTGAAAATGCAATTTCATTTTCATTTGGGTGTAATTTAATATAATCTCCGTTTTCATTTAATTGCCAAGAATTAATATTATCTTCCCAATAGCTATCAAAAATTTCTCTTAATTTTTTAGTATTTTTTTTGTCATAAATTGGAATTGATAATTCCACTCTTTGATGTAAATTTCTTGTCATCCAGTCAGCACTTGAAATATAATATTCTTCATCTCCATTATTCTTGAAATAAAATATTCTGCTATGCTCCAAAAACCTACCAATAATACTTCTCACTTCAATATTTTCGCTAATTCCTTTTATACCCGGCTTCAAACAGCATACACCTCTTACAAGAAGTTTTATATTTACTCCTTTCTGGCTTGCTTTGTATAAGGCTTGAATTACTTCTTTATGTGCAATTGAATTCATTTTTGCTATTATTTCACCTGGGTTTTCCTTTGTGCTTTTATCAGCCTCTCTATTAATCATTTTGATAATGTTTTGTCTTAAATTAATAGGTGCAATTTGAAAATCTTTCCAATCTTTAAAACGAGAAATGCCAGTTAAATAATTAAATAATTGAACTGCTTCATCTGCAAAACTATCTTTAGCAGTAAAAAATGCAACATCAGTGTATAATTTGGCAGTACCTTGATTATAGTTCCCTGTTGAAATATGTAAGTATGTTTTTAGTTTATTTTCTTCTTTTCTAACTACCATAGCAATTTTGCAGTGAGTTTTTAATCCACTAACCCCATAAATTACGTGTACTCCAGATTGTTCTAATTCTCTAGCCCAAATTATATTATTTTCTTCGTCAAATCTTGCCTTTAACTCTACAAAAGCAGTTACATTTTTACCTTGTTCAGCAGCTTTTTGTAATGCTTTGATTATCAATGAATCACCACCAGCTCTATAAAGTGTGATTTTAATAGCTAAAACATCTTTATCATTAGCTGAGGATTCGATGAAACTAACAGTACTTGAAATAAAAGAATCAAAAGGGTGATGCACCAATATATCTCTTTTTTTAATTTCATCAAAAATGTGTGAAAAGTCTTTTTGTAAACCCAAATTAGTAATAGGTGTGAATGGACTGTCTTTTAATTCTTTTTTATCTATTTTCATCAAACTCATAAAGTCTTGCAAATTTAAAGGTCTATTTACAATATATACATCTTCTTTTTCTAATTCTAAAACTTCAGTTAAAAGTTGCAATAAATGTGGAGGCATTTTGTGGTTTACTTCAAGTCTAACAGGGTCTTTACCCCATCTACGAAGTTTAATTTGTTCTTCAATTTCTGAAATCAAATCCTCTGCTTCATCTTCAGCTATTTCAATATCAGCATCTCTTGTAATTCTAAATGTATTTGATTGCTCAATTATCAAACCGGGAAATAAATTATGAGAGAACTCTTTAATTATACTTTCAATTAAAACAAAATTATCTCCAGGTCTATTATCTAATTTTAAAAAACGTGGTAAATTCATTGGTATTTGCAAAAAAGCCAAACTTGTTTCTTCGTTCTTTTTTTCAGGATCTCTTATTATATATGCTAAGTTCAAACTTCTATTAACAAGCCTTGGAAAGGGGTGTGAAGCACTTAATATAAGAGGAGTAAGCAAAGGAAAAATATTTTCAAAAAAATAATCTTTAAAATATTCTTTATCTTTTTTTAGTAAATTTTCTGACTTAAGAATATGAATTCCATTTTTAGAAAGCTCAGGAAGAATTTCTTTAATTAAAATATCTTCTTGAAGTTTATAAATAGGTAATAATCTATTTCTAATTTCTAATAATTGCTCTTGAGGCGTTTTGCCATCATAAGATAAATAATTTAAGTCGGCTGCAACTTGACTTTTCAAACCAGCTACTCTTATCATAAAGAACTCATCAAGATTAGAGCTTAGTATTGTAAGAAACTTTAATCTTTCTAATAAAGGGTGCTTTTTGTTAGTACCTTCTAAAAGTACTCTATAATTAAATTCAATTAAACTTAATTCTCTATTAAGATAGTATTTTGCATCACTTAAATCTATGTTTTTTGTAATTTTTTCCATTTTGTTTTGAATATAAGAAATAAAACAATCTACAATATAAGTAAAAATGTTGAAAATATTGTAAAATTATAGATTTAGGCTTAAAAGTAAAAACTAAAAAGTAATTTTAACTTTTGGATTTAAATGTATCATTCTATTTTTTTCATAATCAGAAAGTGGATTGTTCTTTATTTGAATTAATCTAAGTGATTGAGAATAAAATATATTATCAGGCAATTTTTGAATATTATTATTAGAAATAATTAAAACTTTTAAATTACTAATAAAAGCAATCTCATCAGATAAAAATTTTAAATTATTATCTGATAAATTTAACATATTTAAGTTTTTTAAATTTGTAATACCAGATTGAATATTTGTAATTAAATTATTTGTAAAATCAATAGAATATAAGTTTGGTAAATTATATAAAACAGAACTTACTTCGCCGAATTTATTGTTTCTTGCAATCAAGCTTTTGAGTTGAATTAATTTATCAAATTTATTTGGGAATTTATTAATTCTATTATCACTAATATCAATTGATTGAAGACTTCTTAATTCACAAATTTCATTAGGAATATAAAACAATTCATTAGCTGCATAATTTAGAATTTGTAATGATTTTAAATTAACAAATGAAGATGGTAAATTGTTTATTGAATTCCCATTCAAATTAATGCTTTTGAGATTTGTTAATTTCCCAAATTCACTAGGTAATTCTTCTAATTGGTTACTCTCCAAACTCACATTAGATAAATTTTTAATTTCGCAAAATTCTTTAGGTAATGATTTAATTTTATTAAAAGAAATATCAATCCTAATAAGATTATGCAACATTTTAAGAAAAGTAGGAAAAGAGGTGAAGTTATTTTTACTTAAATCAATATTTTCTAAATTAGATAAGTCTTTTATTGAACTTGATAATTCAGTTAATTTGTTGGCTGACAAATTTATATAAGATAAGTATTTTAGCTTTGAAATACTTTTTGGAAGATTATATAAATTGTTATTTGATAATATAAGAACTTTTATTTTTTTATTTTTTGCAACAAATTCCTCAAATTGTGTAATATTGTTTCTTTCTAAATCTATATATTCTAAACTTTGCATTTCAAAAAGCAAAATAGGCAATTTATAAAATTGATTTTTATTAAGTTTAATTATTTTTAAATTTTTTAATTGAGTTATTTCATCAGGTAAACTAGATATATAATTGTTTGATAAATCTAAAATTTCCAGATTATAAAACTTTATTATATCCATAGGAAACATACTCAATCTTCGATTGCTAAGATTAAGTTCTTTAATATTGCTATATTCTTTTAATGCTTCATTTATATCACTACTTTGACTTTTTTTCAAAGGATGAGGCAAATTATCAATTTTTGAAATAGCAATCCCACAGTTTAAAATTAAGTAAACTGCAAATAATTGGAAATAAATATTTTTTAGATTGAAATTGTAGTGCAATTAAAACACACAAATTAAATATACAAAAAATTGTAAAGGATTATTCGATAGGCTAAATTAATTTATTAATAAAAACTATTTGGTTTCAGTCATTCTTTTATCAAATGAGAATTTTTTCTCAACATATTGAGAAAGTCTTACAAATGGAAATCCTAAAAGTAAATAAATTACAGCAACAATTATTCCAGTTCCAATATAATCAAAATAAGTATTTGACAATTGATTATAAAGCTTTGTAAGTTCAACCATAGTAATGACGGAAACAAGTGATGAATCTTTTAAAAGAGAAATAAAATCATTTGTAACTGGTGGAATTACTAATCTTACAGCCTGAGGAATAATAATGTGTCTCAAGGCTTGATTTCTTGTCATACCAAGAGAAATTGCAGCTTCCATTTGTCCTCTTGATACTGCAAACAAACCAGCTCTATAATTCTCTGCTTCATAGGCAGCATAGTTCATTCCTAAGCCAATTACAGCTGCAAAATATGGACTAATCTTTATTCCAAAAGAAGGCAAAGCATAATAAATGAAAAACAATTGAATTAAAAGGGGAGTTCCTCTAATTATTTCAATATATGTGATAGCTAAAATGGAAATTGGTTTTGGTGCATATACTCTCAATAATGCTAAAATCAAACCTAAAATAATTGCAACAATCATTGATAATAAAGATATTTCCATTGTTATCAATGCTGCATCACCAAATAATGGCAAAAAGCTTACATATCTATCTACATAATCCTTAAAAGTTAGTTCTTTAGACTGAGATTTAATAAACTTTTCATAATTTGAAGGTGGAACATTTACTTCATTTTGTTCTTTAGAATCTTTGGTATATAGAGCTATTGCATAATTCCACATTTTCCAAGATTCTAATATTTCTCTCATTTTACCAGATTCAAAAAGTTTTGCTATTGCATCATTTATTTCAGCAAGTAATTCTTCTCTTCCTTTTTTAATTGCTATTCCATATACTACTTGTCCGATTGGTTGACCTACCAATTTAAGTTGAGGATTCCAACCAGCATAATAAAGTGCAACAGGTTGATCTATCAAAACTGCTTCAAGCCTTTCATGTTCCAAATCAGAATACGAATTCACTTCACTTTCATAAGACTTTATTATAATCCCACCATGTGAAGCTAATATTTTTTCAGCAAGTGAATTTTTTAAAGTTCCTACTTTTTTGCCCTTCAAGTCATCTAAATTAAAAATATCTGTTTGACTTTTTCTAACAACTAATTGCTCATAAGTTACATAATATGCACTTGAAAAATCAACTACTCTTTTTCTATCACTTGTGATTTCAATCCCGTTAATAGCAATATCATAATCATCTCTTTCTAATCCAGGGACTAATCCATCCCACTGATTTTGAACAAATACAGGTTCATAGCCTAATTCTTCACAAATTGCTTTTATTATATCATATTCAAATCCTGTTAATACAGCTGGATTATCAGGGTCTTGAAATACATAAGGAGCACCACTTTCAGTATCAGCTGCAAATCTTAGCTTTTTCTTAACTTGTGCATTAGAAAAAGAAGTTATAATCAAAACTAAACATAAAAATATAAATATTTTTTTTATCATATTAATCTAATAATAATTTCAAATAAGATCTTGTTCTTGGATCTTTGGGTTCGGAAAACATTTCATTTGGTGGAGCTATTTCAACAATATGCCCTTGGTCCATAAAAATCACTAAATCAGAAGCGTTTTTTGCAAAGCTCATTGAGTGAGTTACTACAATTTGAGTCATACCCTCTTTTCTAAGGTTCAACATTACTTGTATTACTTCTTCAACTAATTCTGGATCTAATGCAGAAGTAGGTTCATCATAAAGCATTACTTGTGGAGACATAGCCAAAGCTCTTGCAATTGCTACCCTTTGAGCTTGTCCTCCAGAAATTTGATTAGGCATTCTATCAAGGAATGCATCCATTCCAACTTTTTCTAATAGTCCAATTGCTCTTAATTGTGCTTGCGACATCGATTCCTTTTTAACTACTAATGGAGCTTTCATCACATTTTCAATCACACTTAAATTTGGAAATAAATTTAAATTTTGAAATAGCATACCTACTCTCGTTCTTAGCAATTGCATTTTTATTTGAAAATCTTCATCAACTTCAAATAGTTTACTAATATCACCAAAAATTTCATCTCCTTTGTGATGATGTTGTTTACCATTTTCTTCATCAGCTTTTACTCTATTCAATGAAATTCCAGCAATATTAATTGTACCAGAGTCCATTATTTCTAAACAGTTCAAACAACGAAGAAAAGTAGTCTTTCCACAACCAGATCTACCAATAATTGAAACAAGTTTGCCTGCACTTACCTCTAAATTGATACCTTTCAGAATATGATTGCCATGAAAATACTTATGTAAGTTTTTAACTGTCAATAAATTAGGTGCTGTTTCTAACATATTTATCTAATTTCGTTTTTCTTATATTGGAAAATTATAATTGTAAATTACAAATGCAGTTCAAATAATGCAAATTTATTTTTTAAGTAATACTATAATTAGTAAAAATTATACCACAATTTAAAATGTTTGTCCTTTCCATTTTACTTTTTTATCAATTATTAAAAATGGTACAATTAGTTCCATAATTAAAAAGAAAAATATTGATGGAATTAAGAATTTATATAAACTTTTCATTTTTAAAATTCTTAAAGGCTTTGAAATTAAAAATATATCGCAGACTAATTTAAAAATAAAAACACTTAACAATAAAATAAAATTAATATTTAAAATTGATATTAATATTACTATCCAAATTGCTAATGATGATAACACAAACATCATAGCTCTCAATCCCAAAGCTCTACCACCTATAGCCCATCTTTTACGCTGTTTGAAATATTCACCAATAGTATAAGTAGGTAAGGTAGTAACACTTGATTCCAAACTACACAAGTATTTAATATCAATTTTATCATTAAAAAATGCCTGCTCTAAAGCTAAATCCTCAGTAACAGAAAACCTTATGTTTCTATATCCACCAACTTTAAAATAATCTTGTTTTTTTACACTTAAATTATTTCCATAGCAACCTAATGGATATCCTAATGCTAATGAGCCTGATGCCATAGTATGCAAAAAAATCCATTCAATACACTGTAGCTTATGAAAGAAATTATTTCCAGATATTAATGTATATGATGCAACCATTCCAACAGAATTTGGTTTGAAATTATTTGCAATTGTTTCAATCCAATTTGGATTTACAATACAATCAGCATCTGTCATCAAAATCAATTCACCTTTAGCAACATTAAATCCATGTTGTAAAGCACCAGGCTTACCTCTTAAGTTATTCTTACGATTTTCTTTTGTAACATTAATAATACGTAAATTTAAATTTTTCTTCGACAACTCTTCTAATATTACTTTTGTATTGTCATCGGATCTATCATTAATAGCAATTATTTCATATTTTTCTTTAGGATAACTAGAATTCACAATTGAGTTAATACAGTTACTAATGTTATTTTCTTCATTTCTGGCTGGAACAATTATAGAAACAAAAGGTAGTTCTTCAAAAGAATTTTCTTTAGTTATTGATTCTATTTGTTTATTTGATCCAATTTTAAAATAAATTGTTCTAATAAAATAGATAAAAAATAGTAAAAGTATTAAAATGTAATATTCCATACTTTAAATTTAACATTTTATTTAACAATTATCAATAACAATCAAAATTATTTATTAAAAATAATTTTTGATAGCAAATACACAATTTCAATACAATTTTACAAATTAGTGTAATATACCAGTATAATAATTAATGAACTATGAATATATAATTAATTATTTAAAAAAAATCAAAATAATTGCATTTTTACCGAGATGTTTTTAGTGTTGAGGTGTGTATCTATTGTAAGCAAAATTACAAATTAGAAAAATGTTTTTATTAGTAGCTTTAAATTGTCTTTTGTTTGTATTATTTATTAACATTAAATATTTGTTTTGGTTTCGATATTTTATTTTTTTAACTTAATAGAATGTATTTAGCACAAATTTTAAAATAAAAAAGTGAATAAATTTTAAGATTAGCTATGTATTTGTTTCTTTGATGTTGGTTTGAGTGTGTTCAGGACTTGTTTTCAAGTTAGTTTGTTTTTACATTGTAATAAATATTTTTAATTTTATTCTCATATATTTTATACTTTATTTTAATTAATACATTTTTGGGAGACGTATTATGAAAAAAATTCTTCTACTTCTAGTAGTTGGAATAGTTTTGATTGGCAGTACAACTGCTAATGCAAAAGATAATAGTGTACAAAGAAGAAGTACTTCCGTTCAAGGAACGTACCCACATCCTTTCTTTAGTGCCTATAATTCCACAGCACCAAACTATCCAAATAATAACTCGCTTGGCAATCCACATAATTCGCCAGCAATTTCAACAGGTTATTATTTTGTAGATAGTGATGACAATGCTCCACAGTTTTGGTTACCATCTGAACAATTAGATGATACTACAAACGAGTCATTCAAATGGAGAAAAATTGCAACTGGTCCTCGCCAACAAGCTAAAACTTATTGGACACAAGGCGATTCTGCTAATATGGGCTTCCCATTTTTTAGAAATCCATCTTTACCTGTTCAAAATAGTGGTGATTTCTTTGCAACTGGTGTAAGCTATGGTACAGATTCAACTGATGATGCTATTGCTGGTCCAATTGCACTTAATCTTGGTGGTCGTTTCAATTTTAATGGAATTGCCTATGATTCAGTTTATGTATCAACTAATGGAATTATATGTTTGACTAATAGAAGATATTTTTACGATCAAAATACTTCAAGTCCAACTTACAAACAAAGATTAATTGATGTTAAATCTGGTACAGCTCATGATCCAAATTCTATGGATTGGTTTGCTGGCAATATGCCTCAAACAGCTGGTTTAAATGCGTTTGGTGAAAATAGAGTTAGAACAGGTAATGGAGTAAATGATCCAATTCCTGATGATTTCGGCTATAAATATGCTGTTCTTGGTGGACAATACTCAACTTCTTTAACTAATTGGACTTCAAGTCCTCCTAGCCCTTATGGTGGAATTAGAGCTCGTGGTGGTGCACAATTACACGATTTGTTATTAACAAACCCAGGTAATGTTGCAATTAATTATGGTAGCACAGCAGGTGGACCACTTGATGGTACTCATAAAGCTGCTGTAATTGCTCCTTTCTTTAGCGATTTACATTTGTCTAACTTCAACAAAACAAAAAATGTTGTTGATGAACATGGTGTAGTTTGGTACAAGAGAGATGTTCAAAATGGTAAATTTATAGTATATTATATTAATGCTGCTCCAATTCGTGCTAAATCAACTAATATTGGTGGCTATACAGCACCGAATGATATTAGACCTGGTGATGATAATTACGTATCAGCAAATGCTCAAGTAGTTTTGAATATTGCAGATAATAGTGTTACAATTTTATATGAAAGATTTATTGGTGGTTATAAAAGTGGTAGCCAATTTGCTCCAGCTGCTTTAATCTTTAGATATAATTCAATTTGTGGTGTAAGAGGATTTGCTCGTCACGTAAACTTCAATAGAACTGGAGGTCCAGTTTCTTCTCCATTTCCAGCAGTTGCAGAATACGAACAATACAACCAATATTTTGCAAACGAGCAAAACCCTAGTTCTCCTTATCCTAGAAATAGCTTAAGAGTGAAATTCAAACAATGGCAAAATACTTTACGTGTAGTTGATATTCAATACCGTGTTAGAGTTCAAGATCCAAATGCAACAAATGACTTCACAGTTATTGTTCCTTCATCACAAGTAAATAATTATGAATTATTAGCTGGTGAGCAAAAAATTGGAGCTGTTCAACCAATGGCAATTATTCAAAACTTGTCAAATGATATTCAAGGTCCAGAAGGTATTAACTATGTTACTCAAGATTTAACTTTCCAATCTAGATTTGTTATGGTAAACAAAGCAACAGGTCGTTTCATTTATAATAGACCAGTACCAGTTGATAAAATTTGTTTGTCATTAGTTGATCCTAATTGGATTGATTGTGTTCAAGATATAGATGTAAGAGTGTATTACTTAGGTCGTTCAACTCCTGGTATTTCTATTTCAGGTGCAGATTTCAAAGGTGCTGCTCAAACTTATGCTGGAGTTAATGCTTTTAATAATAAAGCAAGAACTGGCTTACCAACTTATGAATATGTTCAAATTTACTATCCACCATTTGAACCAAATGAATTTGCAACAGATATAAATGGTAAATTATTAAATATTGGTAGACTTAAAGCCTTTGTAATTGCAGAAGCAATTAATCCAGCTACAAATTCTAAATATGATGATCAATGGCCATTTGATGATACAGCTAGTGTAAACTTATTTGTTATGAAAAGATTAGATGATTTTTCTGATGATGTAACAGAATATCACATTATTGATAATGTTCCTATGCCTTCAGTTGTAAAATGGGTTAACATTGAAGCTGATGTAGCTAATGGTGATGATGTTTCAAGATATCCATTACCTCCAAGAGGAACTTATGTAGCTGATAATAATGCTAACTACACTAGACAATCACCAGTTATTCACTTAAATAGAAAAACGTTAGATGATAGAGAGCCTTCATCATCACCAGGTGGAGATCAAATAAGATCATTCCCTGTAAATATGTTAGGTAAAACTGGATCTTTATTATCTCTTTCAGTGCAAAGAGTTGCTGACAAAAAAGATTGGGAAAGAGGTTACGGAGATAACTCACTTGTTGGACCTGAACCAAGAGCATTATTAAATGGTGATATATTTACTCCATTTAATACTACTGGTATGTCAGTTGCATCACCTGCACAAATTGATAGACTTTCTGTGCAAATTATGAGACCAAGTAACAATACAGTAGCTGAAATAACAAACGTTGGTGATGGTAACTGGAAAGTTCACCCAAGAAGATTAGGTGCTCCAACTGAAACAAGTCAAGACGCTTTGACAGTATTTGGTGCTGGTGGATATCAAAGAGGATTTTTGGAAACTGATAAAGATTCGTCTTTAGCTGCTCCAGATGGTTCTACTGGTAGAATTAATTCACTTAGAGCAAATCAATTTGATGATGGTATTGACTTTGAATATAGCAGATTCTTTATTGCTATTCCTGATACATTTATTAAATGGCCTAAAACTGGTGCTAAAAACTTTAGATTTAGAATTAAAGTTGCAGCAAATAATGATCAAAAATGTATCACTTGTATTCCTGATGATGCAGATGATTTTTATGTTGATAATATTAGAATTTTATTTAAAGCTAAAGAAACAACTGATATAGAAGTAACTTCTACTAAAGCTGTTTGGCCTTATACTCAAGTGCCAGCATCTCAAGCTACTTTTGTTCCTATTAGAATGAAATTGAGCAATAATACTACTGTAGCTGCTCCTTTCTATACAGTTAAAACAAGAATATTCAAAAATTATTCAGGACCTAGCGACAAACCAGTATATTGCCGTTTGGAATTAGTTCCTAATCACGATCCTGGAAAAGAAATTGAATTTAAAATGCCAAACTTTAATTCTAGACTTTCTGGTCCTGGTAAATATAGAATTGAGTCTTTAGTTAAAATATTTAGTGGTGATTTAGTTCCTTTAAATGATACTACTTATTCAGAATTTGAAATTAAATATGGTAGCTCATTTGCTTATGACCCTGTTGATAATGTAAATAATGACGTTGCTGAAGCTACTGGAAAGGTTGGAAGAGGCTTAAATTTAGAAGCTTTTGCTGATGGTGGAAGTGGTTCTGCTAGTGGACCTACAAGTGGTTATGATGAAGTAGCTCAAGGTGCTGGTTATGTAGGTGGTAGTATTTCTGGTTCTATTGCAATGAAATTTGAACTTAGCAATGCTGATACTATTTTTGGTTTCCAAGCATACTTCGGTACTATTAACCAAGCTCCTGATGCGATTACATTTGCAGTACATAGAGATGCTGGTAATAATCCAGGTGCCATAATTAATAACTCACTTATATATAGAGTTAGAGGAAGAGACGATTATAGAAAAGACTTCTTCTTTGGTCAATATGTTGATTATCAATTAACTGATAATGTGAACAAACCTGCTCCATTAGTTTTATCATCTGGTACTTATTGGATTAGTATTTCACAATTAGGTGAAACAGGTCTTGAACTTGGTGCTTCTAAATCTAGAATGGGTATGAAAACTATGGTTGTTGGTATTCCTGCTCCTATTTATATTCCAAAACCTGTTGGTGGACCTGGTAGTTCTTTCTTAATTCATAAAGAATTTAGAAATTTGAATACTTCTGGTAGCTTAGTTAATAATAACTTCTTTTCAGTTGAAAATTCAAGAGGTTCTGGACAATGGTTAGGATTCTCCCCAAGTACTGGTAATCCTGCTTTCTCTCACTTACATCACTTTGGTACAATTCAAGATGGTGGAAATACTCTTACTTTGACTCGTGGTGGATGGATGCCTATGATTAGACCTTCTCTGGGAGTTAAAGGATTTGAAACTAAAATTAATTATATAGTTTGTTCTGATGAAATTCCAGTAGAATTAACTACTTTCAAAGGTGCTTCACGTAATAATGGAATTGACTTATTCTGGGAAACAGCTTCTGAAATCAATAGTGATAAATTTATAGTTGAAAAACGTAATGCTAAATCTGATGATGCTAATGATTGGGCTCAAACAGCACAAATAAAAGCAGCAGGTAGCTCTAAAGTTACTAATTCTTACAACTGGACAGATAGAAATGTAGCTCCTAAACAAGCATATCAATATCGCTTACGTCAAGTTGACTTAGATGGAACACAAAACTGTAATACAACTAATATTGTAACTGTAACTTATGATAAAGATGCTGAATTTGCTCTTTATCCAAATTCACCAAATCCTTTTGCTAATAATACAAATATCACTTACACAGTACCAGCAAATGGTAATGTAAAAGTAGATGTATTAGATGTATCAGGTAATGTGGTAGCAACAGTTCAAAATGATGAAGTAACAGCTGGAACACATACTCTTAACTGGGATGGTAGAAGTAACAATGGTGGTTTATTAAGCTCTGGTTCTTATATTTGCAGAATTTCTGCTAATGGTAGAACTGAAACAGCTAAAATGACAATCAATCGTTAAATCTAACTGTTCATTGAATTTACAAAGCCCACTCCTTAAAAAAGTGGGCTTTTTTATTAAATAGTGTTTTTAAAAGGAATAAAATAATGTCTGACTCAATATTTACAAAAATTATTAAAAGAGAAATTCCAGCAACAATTGTATATGAAACTGATGATATTATTGCTTTTAATGATACAAGCCCTCAGGCACCAATTCATATAGTAATTGTACCAAAAGTACAAATTCCTACAATTAATGACTTAGATGACAATACAAGTTATTTGATAGGCAAAATTGCACTTGCAGCGAAAGAAATTGCAAAGCAATTAGGTATTTCAGATAAAGGATATAGATTAATAATGAATTGCAATGATGATGGTGGACAAACAGTATTTCACATACATTGCCATTTGCTTGGTGGAAAAAAATTAGATTGGAATCCTGCTTGAAATCTTTGGTATAAAATAATATGTGATATTTATTTCTATATTATATGTTTTACATTTGTAATTAGATACTTTCTTACTTTTTGATTATCTTTGTAAAAAGAAAAATTAATTTAAAACCAAATGTTAAATTTAAAACCAAATAATAAAATTAATTCAGATTAATTTTAATTTTATTAAAAAATACACAACATATTACACGAAAAGTATATTCATTTGTTCCCATACAAGATTTTAATGAAATATGGACAGACGAAAAACTTTACGCAAAATATGGAATAACTAAAGACGAGCAAGACTTTATTGATAC
>JAYTXK010000070.1:0-1783 GCA_043743005.1 Ignavibacteriota bacterium | reverse complement strand
AGATGCTTTCAAAAAACTCATAAATCTTGCTTCAAACGAAAACCAACTCGGTTCCTCTCCAAAAGCTAAGGAATACATTACTAATGCACTTAGTGAGATTTCGATTTACCCAGATACTAGCTCTGCTGAATTAGTAAATAGATTAGCAGAATATCTTGATAAAGAACCTAATCAAATTATTTGTGGGCACGGTTCTGATTCGTTAGTAGCCTATATTGTTACTACTTTTTCTGATAGAGGAGACGAAATACTAACTGCTCAAGGTACTTTTATTGGAATATATACTAACACAAATAAGCAAGGCAGAAATGTTAAAACATTGCCACTTATTAATTACAAATTTGATTTAAACGGAATAATTGAAGCAATTGGACCTAAAACAAGAATAATCTATCTGGCTAACCCTAACAATCCAACTGGTACAATGTTTACTCATCAAGAGTTTGAAGCATTTATGAAAAAAGTACCAGAAGACATACTGGTTGTTTTAGATGAAGCATATTATTTATACTCAAAAGATTATCCTGATTACCCAAGTGGATTAAGCTATAATTATGAAAATATGATTGTATTACAAACTCTTTCAAAATCATTTGGATTGGCAGGTTTGAGAATTGGATATGCAGTTGGAAATTCAGACTTAATTGGACTTTTGTATAAAGTAAAATTACCTTTTGAACCAAATAATCTGGCTCAAAAAGCTGCTTTAGGTGCTTTGGAAGATGATGATTTCTTAAATAAAACAAAAGAGCTTAATGATAAAACTCTAAAACTTATGGTTGAAAAGTTTGATAATTTAGGAATCAAATATGCTCCACCCGTTGCCAATTTTATTATGATAATTTTTGATAACGAAGAAAAAGCACTTAGTTTTACTTCAAAATGCCTTGAAAATAACATTGTTGTTCGACCATTAGCTGCTTTTGGTATCCCAGAAGGTGTGAGAATTAGTACTGGAACAGAAGAACAAATAAGATATGCTTTAGATGTATTTGAAAAAGTCCTAAATGAAATTGGATATTAATTTCTTGAATTTCCTATAATTAATAAAGTAAAATAATTTGAACACTGAATTAAACCCAATTGACTTAGAAATTGCTGATGATAAGAAGAACTATGAGCATATTAATTTAGAAGCTAAGGATAATTACCTAAAGTTTTCTAACTATTTAATATATGGCGGATTAGCTTTAATTGTTGTTGGGTTCTTATTTCAACTTGAAGGTGGCAAAGCCAATTCAGAGTTTTTAGGTGCATTTGGTGAATACATCGGTGGAGTGGTTGGTAGTTTCTGGACTTTAGCTGGTGTACTCTTGTTTTATTCTGCTTTAAATAGACAAGGGAAAGAATTTTTATTGCAGCGTGAACAATTAGAGCTTCAAAGGTATGAACTTGCTCAGCAAAGGGAAGAACTCAAACTCCAAAGATACGAAACCGAACTACAAAGACTAGAATTTGAAAGACAAACTGAGCAACTCAAAGAACAAAATCTAACTTTATCAATTCAAAAATTTGAAAATACTTTCTTCCAATTATTAGGATTACAAAATGAAATTGTAAATTCTAATGAAAGTAGAGATTTGGGAAAAGATTGGGCTAAAAAACTTTATCTTAGATTTATGGGCAAATACCAAAGACTTTCTGAAAATAATAATAATTTCAAAGAACTAATTGATGAATCTTATAGGTTATTTCCTAAAAGATTAGAATATTTAGATAGATATTTTAACAACTTATACTATTTAATTGAATTTATAAACAAAAGCAGAATCGAAGATAAAAT
>JAYTXK010000069.1:0-2512 GCA_043743005.1 Ignavibacteriota bacterium | reverse complement strand
TAACAGGTAAATTAGATAATATCAACCAAAATAAAATGGTATCAATGCCAGTATATAGTAGTGGCACTTTAACAAATAAAATTGTTTATTACGCAACGTATTATGACTATCACAAACAATATAAAACTAATGTAGTACGTTTGGCAATTAGTATGCCTATTGATAAAAATTCTACAAATTCAGATATAGATTGGGTGAATTTTTCCAGTAGTACAATATCCAACAACCTACTTTTTACAAGCACCTCGCCAACATTTACCATTAACCCTTCTTCTTCAGGAACATTTTATAATAGCTATCACCCTACAATTGCAGTAAGACAAGATCCGTCCAATGCTAATTTGCATTCAATATTTGTATTGTATTCTGTAAAAAGACCAAAGCCTTTTAGTGCTGATAGCTTGATTACAATTGCAGAAGCAAACCTTACTTTTGATCCAAGTAATTATAGCATAACAAGCAACTATAATCATGAGATTCATACAGTTAAATTTTCAAGTACACAATCAAGTATAGATTGGGGAACACCAACTATAAATTCTGCAAAAGATGTGCTATTCTATGCTTGGTCTGGTATAGATAATTCAAGCGGCACACAAGGTATATTTTACACATATAAAAATCCAAGTAATACTTTAACTGGTCCAATAAAATCAATAAGTAGTACCACATTTCCTGATTGGAATAACACATACTCAACTATGCTTCACCCCTCATTGAATACATATTCAACTACAATTTCATCAAACCAAGCAACTCTTGTTTGGGATCAAGATAAATGTAGTAATGGACAATTATCCGATCGCAGATTGATTTATATGACAAATTTATATTATAACCCAACTTTAAGCAACACATTCGGTTATTTTTTAAATTCTTTAAACCCCAGTTCTACATTTAAAGATGGAATGTATTTTTATGATAATAATAATATAGTAAAATTTAATTGGGGTGGTAGTGCAGGAATATACCCAAGTGTTTATTCAAATCTATCAATATTAAATGGTAATATGCTTAGTGAAAAAGTATCAGATTATATTATATTTGAAAGAAGATGGGATGATGGTGTAAGTAGGGTGTTTTTATTACCAATTGGTTTTGTAAATCCAACTAAATGGGATGTAAAATCGCCTCTGATAACTATAATGGGTAAAAACTCAACATATAATTTGAAAGAGCCAGTAATCAAACAGCCGTCTTCTTTGGTTACAGACCCTTCAGTACCAGCAACATTCAAGCAGTCAAGATTTTTAATAAATTTTTTATTAGATAGTTATGTTAGTGCATTGTATCAAATTAGTTTAGACGAAGGTTCGGCAATTGGTTCTTTAGTACTTCAAGGCACTGCGTGGAAAGGTATTTATTCAACAGCTAAAAATATTTATGACATAAACAAAATAACTGGCAATAGCAGACAAAATCACTTAGCCTCGTCACCTTTACTAAATTACGACCCAAGTGCGTGGAAAAATAGACGACTATTTGAAACAGGAGATAACACAATATTAACTTCTGCCAGATATTTTTATAAGCAGAATAGTGATGGCTTAGAAATCGAAAGTTACTTTGGATATACAACAGATACAACAAGTTTTTATATTGGAGAATTAAACAAAGATAATAGTTTGTTGCCTATGAAGTTGCCATATAGTATTAACTTAGATTCTGTAAATGGCAATACAATAAACTATAATAATAGTGATTCAATTTATTCTGACTGGTTTACTGTTAGCTCTAGTGCCAACATAGACTTTAAAGTAAGTGGCTATAATGTTCCAAATTGTGAAGTATTCATCGAAAGAAGAGATAGTGCTTATACTTATAGTATTCCAACAACTTTAACTGGTGCTGATACATTAGCAAACCTAATTAGTGTAGTGCTTATAAATGGAATGGGTAAAGATTACAGATTAGTTGTAAGAAAAATTGATACATTGAATATCTACGAAGAGCAGGTTGTTTTAGGTGGCAAACAAATGGTAGATACAATCTATTATAAGGGAAGTAAAACGAAAGTTAAGTTAATAGATTTGAGTAATGGAACTGGCTTTAATTCAGACAAAATCTCATTACTTATACACCCAACACCAGCAAGTGATGAAGTGTTTGTTAATGCAACTATTCCATTTAACTTGATGAATGACTATGAAAATAGGACAATGCTTCTTAAAGTTTATTCACCTACTGGTATTTTGTTAGATGAGTTTGAAACCTATTCAGGAAGTACGATTGGACTTAATACTAAAAATTATTTGACTGGTGTGTATCTTTTGAAAATTGATATGAAAGAATCTAGAGATAATTCAACTGCTGTTTATTCTAAAATTGTAATACAGAAGTAGAACTGTTTTGGTGTTTTTACTATACAAAAAGCCCTTTCTTAGAAATTTGTAAGGGCTTTTTTATTACTCGTCATAATTTAATCATTTCATTGAATTCATTTTATTTTCTTTTATTAACTCAAATACTCAAACCACAAAAACAAATTCTTAAGAACTTCTAAGATTGAGCT
>JAYTXK010000068.1:0-2743 GCA_043743005.1 Ignavibacteriota bacterium | reverse complement strand
CCAAGAATTGCTAATATTACTTTTTCAATTAACTATTTATTTAATTTGGGATACTCGCCATTAAAATAGGAATATCAAGCTCAAAATTAAAAAACTTATAATAATACAAATAGGAGTAATTATATAAGTATCTAATTTGGCATCATCAGTACTTTTAATCTTTTTAAGCAATCCATATTTATTTCTATCACCATAAGCTCTTGCCAAAAAAGTAAATGCAATTCCAAATGCTCCATACTTGAATAAATAAACCTCAGTGATAAATTTGATATATCCATTGGAAGCTAAAATTATAAATATAAAAGCTAATAATGTTAAAAATGCAATTATATGGATTTTGTTTTTATATTTTACTTCTTCTCCATCAACAAAAGCAATTGATAGTTTTTCCATAATCTTTCCACCTATCGCCCAATTCAAATTCAAAATGGCTATAAAAAGTAAAATTCCTGAAGATAGTAATGTAATAATTAATTTCATTTTGTTTTTCTTTTAAAATCTATATCAGTTCTATAATCAATTATATTTTGATGAGCTTTCATAGTTGTATTTTTTAATTCAACACTAAAAGGTGCAAATTCTAATTTGTTAGTATTAAAAGTTTCTGCTGGCAATGGAAACATTACTAGCGATGGAACAGCCAATGGGAATGTTATAGGTTTCATCAAGTCAGTAATTTCTAATGGAATTTCTTGATAATAAGGAACTGACCATTCTAATAACTTTATTGAAATTTTTGTCTTAAGTTTCATAGTCTTTTTAAGTGGCTTTAAAGTTAGAGTTCCATTTGAGGTGATTGCATCTAAAGTAAATTGCTCATTAAGATAAAATACAATATTAGGATTGATAGAAGCAGGTACTCCAATATATTTACCTGAGACTTTTACGTTTCCACTTCCTTCAATTTCTAATGTAGCATATATTTTATTATTTTCAAACTTATCAAATTTCAGCTTTTTCAAATCTAATCTAACTGTTCCAGTATCAATATTCAAATAATTTGAATATTTAATACCTAAAACACTTTTGTCTTCATTCATAAATTGCTTTTTAGCAGGAAGTATAATAGTTATATCTTCAATTCTATTTGAGGTGATTTTTTCAATTACTTTATTCAAAGATTCTAACTTAATATTCATTATCATATTATTACCTTGAGGTAGAGTATTTGATATATTTGCAATCATTGCTTCGCTTTGTTTTATTTCTTCTTTATATTTTAAAATATCAGCTTGGGATTGCTCTAATGAAGGCAAATCGATACTTGAGCAAGATTGTAGAATTAAAACAATATTTATTAAAAATAAAATGTTTTTCATTATTTTACTCCCAAATTTTCTATATTAATTGAAACCATTACCTTTGTATCAAAAACTAATATTTCTTTTATTTTTAATGAGAAACTAACTTTACGCTCTGGGTTTAATATTTTCATATTAACTTTTTCTTTTATTTCAGTATTTGTGCCTGCAATACTAAAATTATTTGCAAAATTGATTGGCATTTTCATTGGAGGAAAATTTTTACTTAAATTAGCTAAGTTTATTTTAATTAAATTTTCAATAATACCTTCAGTTGATTTTAGGAAAATCCCAGCTTTTGCTTGAGGAACTATATTAAAAGGTTCAATATTTGTTACTAAATTATTATTTTCCAATTCAAATGTAAGCAAACAATCCATTACCAGATTAACATCAACATTATACTTGGTATTATGTGCTAATATCCCGAAAGACATAATGGCAGATCCATTATTCAAATCAACATTTATATAATTAATTGTATAATTTGTAACTGGATCTATCCAACCTTTGGAGCTATCATACTGTTTAGCAATTTTATTTAAGAATGGTTTGTCTAAGTAAATAACAATATCAGCATTTTTGAAATCATCTTTTTGTAATAATCTTTGAGAGAGTTTTAATGCTTTTTGGGAACGAATTTCCAATATCTTGGCTTCTCTTGCATTAGAGAATTGTTCCTGATTAATATTTGCACCAGCTAATGAATTAATTATTCCACAAGAGTTCAGAATATTTAAAGATAAAAAGAACAATAATACTAAAAACACTTTCACGAAATTCATATTCATACTTTGTAAAATACACATTTTAAATTAATTTTAATGAAATGACGATTTATACTTATAATATTATGATACTTTGTATTAATTTTGATAATATTAAAATATTAAAATGCAACAAATAAAATTCATACTAAAATATCTTTTTTTAATTTTACTAATTCTCAATAGTTTATCTTCAAACGAAGTAAGAATTGATTACGATAGCATTAGACCTAAAATTGCATTGGTACTAAGTGGTGGTGGTGCTCGTGGAGTATCGCAAATTGGTGTGATAAGAGAATTAGAAAATAATGGAATAAAAATAGATTATGTAATTGGTACAAGTATTGGTTCTATTGTTGGGGGTTTATACTCATCTGGTTATAATTCATATCAAATTGAAGATATTATTAAAAATTCCGATTGGGATGAGATTTATTCACTTGGCAATAGACAAAATAGATCTGATTTATTTATTGACCAAAAGCAAATTTCAGATAAAGGATTGTTAAAACTTAGGTTTAAAGATTTTGAATTTGAGATACCCAAAGCTATTTCAACCGGTTCAAAATTTAATTCTTTCCTACAAAATTATATTTGGAATGCAAACTATCAATGTTTTGGGGATTTTAATAAACTCAAATATGTATTTAGAGCAGTTGCAACGGATTTGACTTC
>JAYTXK010000067.1:0-1907 GCA_043743005.1 Ignavibacteriota bacterium | reverse complement strand
GAATTATGAAAACAGATATTTATATTTTGATTTTTATCTAAATAATCAGACTGTATTTGTAATTTTGAGTTATTTGTCCAATAATCATCACCATCACATAATGCTACATAATCTCCTTTACAATTACTTAATGCTTTTAATAGATTTTTCCTTGATCCTAAGTTTGTTTCATTAAAAATTGGATTAATTAAATTAGGATATTTAATAGCATATTCATTAATAATTTCTTTTGAATTATCGTTTGAACAATCATCACAAATAACTAATTCAAAATCAAAATTTGTATTTTGACTTACAATGCTATCAATAGACTTTCTTAAATGCTGCGAATGATTGTAAGACAACATTAAAACACTAATTTTCATAACATTCCATTTATTCAATTTCAATTTTTAATTAGAAATTTATACTTTAAATATAAATATCAATTTATTTTTCATCAATAATTATGCCATTAGATAATTAATAATGCAATTTTATTTTTTCTTTTGATTATTTTGCAATTATTAAGGAGTGTTAATATTGAGAACTATTGTAGCACTTGCTACCCCACCCGGAGTTGGTGGAATTGCTGTAGTTAGAATTTCAGGAAGTGATGCTTTTGCTATCACATCAAAATGTATATCAAATAGTAAAAAGTTAGCTGAATTAAATAGCCATAGTATTATTTATAGCAATTTTGAATCTAATAGTAAAATTATTGATACAGTACTTATAAGTAAATTCATTTCTCCTAATTCTTATACAGGAGAAGATGTATTGGAAATAAGTTGCCATGGAGGGTTAATTATTGCTGATTTGATAATTAAATCATTGATTGATGCTGGTGCAAGCTATGCCGAACCCGGTGAATTTACAAAAAGAGCATTTTTAAATGGCAAACTTGATTTGCTTCAAGTGGAAGCTGTAGCTGATATGATTCATTCTGTTTCTACTGCTGGTGCTCAAACTTCTGCAAGACAATTAATTGGAGAATTTACTATAAGATTAAGTACTTTTAGAGAACAATTATTAAGAATTGCTGCTCTTTTAGAACTTGAACTTGATTTTTCAGAAGAAGGTTTGGAACTAATAGATCGAAAAGTTATTGATGATAAAATTAATTCAGCTATAGTGTATTGTAATGAATTAAGTGATAGCTATACTGCTTCAAAAATTCTACGTTCTGGATATTTTGTAGGTATTGTGGGATTTCCTAATTCTGGTAAGTCAACATTGTTTAATTCTCTTTTAAATAGAAATAGAGCTATTGTATCTGAAATTGCTGGTACAACTCGTGATTATCTTGAAGAAACTATTTATATAAATGGACTTCCAATTATGCTAACAGATACTGCTGGCATTCGTGATTCTAAAGATATAATTGAAATTGAAGGTATTAAACTTGTTGATTCAGTAATTGAACAATCAAATTTAATTTTGGTAATTAACGATGCTAATGAAGGTAAGGATAATTCAAGCAAGTTGATAACAAAACTTAGTGAAAAATATCCAAGTACCAAAATGATAATGGTTCAAAACAAAATTGATTTGATAGAAAATAGTAAGAATAATTCAGATAATAATACTTTTAATATCTCTGCAAAATATAAAACAGGAATAGACAATCTTAAAATCTTTTTGGAAAATGAAACAAAACAAAGCCAAGATAGAATAACTGATGTTTTAATTAATCAAAGGCATTATAATAAACTTCAAGAAATTCTTCAAAACTTAAATCAAGCAAAAGAATCTTTAAATAATGAAATGGAAAATGAAATTATTTCAATTGATATTCGATTTGCTACTAAGCTAATTGGTGAAATAACTGGTGAATCTTGGAATGAAGAAGTGTTAGATATGATTTTCTCAAGTTTTTGCATTGGTAAGTAATTAATTATTCATATTTTTTCAAAGGAAATCATATT
>JAYTXK010000066.1:0-2221 GCA_043743005.1 Ignavibacteriota bacterium | reverse complement strand
TAAGTCAACTAAATTATCCATATAAAATCTATGATTTTTATAAATCAAATCTGGCTGATTGAGAGAGAAATTGCCTCTTGTACTAATTTCTTTCCAAGTATTACATTTATCATTTGAAATTATTAGAAATTTATTATCAGAAACTGCTATAAAAGTATTTTCAGATAATTGACATGCATCTGCTATCCTTGGCGTTCTTGTTACTCCAATTAAATCTGAATGTCCTAAATGTTTTAAACTATCATTGGCACTTAAAGTATCAATACCCATTGAGTACAAACTTGAACTATAATCTAACAAACTATTATAAGTATTATCATAAAATTTATAATTTGTACCATTTAAATTAATATATTTTCCATCATATTTTTTATTTTCTTCAGAAGAATTAATGGAAACAAGATTTGAATAAATATTGTATTTAAAATAAGCTATTTGATATTTATTATTAAAATTACTTAAATAAAAAAGTATCTTATTATTATAATTTCTAAAATTACCAATAGTTCCAGTTTGACAAGTATCACATACAGTAATTGAGTCTAACACTATTTCATTAGTTAAGAATTTTTTAATATTTAATTTAGATATTTTGTTACTTTTTATAGTTGTAAAGTATAATTCATCTTTGTAAAATAATAAATTATATAATGATTTTATATATAATATATCAGATTCAATAAAATGAAGTGTTAATTTATTTATCTTATCCAAATCACTAAACTTATCATTTTTATATGTTGAAATTAATTCAATTTTCTTATTATATACATTAATTGATTTATTAGTTCTTATATAAATATTATCTAAGTAAGTATCAACATAACAAATTAATTCAACTTCCTCTAATTTACTTATCTGCCAAGTTAATCCAAAGTTATCACTTTGTAATAGCTGGCCACTTGCTGTAAATCCAATAATTTTATTATCAATATATAATAATTTCATAATACTTGTAGCATTTTCTATTTTTTTCTGCTCCCAGCTCACACCTTTATCACTTGTATAAAAATACATTCCTTTTGCACCATAAGCAAAAACATTATTGCCAATAGCTAAAGTACCGCAAAAGTCTATGTTAGGAGTATTTTCTTCCCAAAGCACATTATCAATATTAATTTGAGCATATATATTATATATGCTCAAAAATATTAATAATATAAAGTAAATAGTTTTTTTCATAATAACCTAATTAGATTAGTTTACACAAGGAATATCTTCCCAACATGATGACCCATTATTATATGGAGTTGGGTTATCAAAATCATTAGGTTTATCCCAATTTGGATTACATGAAATAGTGCCAAACTGTGTTTTCCCTAATTTAGTTACCACAGCTTTAGGTGGTGAATAGTTATAATCCCAACAAGTTGATGTTTCTGTTCTACAAAACGAAGAATCATCGCACATTTTTTTTATAAAATAATTTTCAGTTTGATTAACAATATGAAATGTTTGCCAACAAGAAGCTCTATAAACATATGAAAATTGTCTTACTTGACCAGTACAAGGTGGTTTATAACCACAAATTTCATTACCAATGACATTTATTGCTGCTAAAATGGAATCTACTACTTCTTGCGAATGCGATAAATAGTACGAGTAACAAGTTGAATTTGGAATTGAAAACTGTTGTACCCAAATTTCATTATGACCATGAGTAGGACTACATTTAACACAAAATATTACAGACCAGTCGCATCCACCTATTGATACTGTTTGAGTATATTCTGTATATCCTGCATCGCAAGCCTCTCCTCTCTCAAAACTAAAAGCAAATAATATTGCTACGAACGCAAAAAACAAAAATACTTTTTTCATAAAAGCTCCTAAATAAATATATGGATTAAAAACTATTCTACAAAGCTATAAAAAAAAAAACATTTTCATAGTAAAAGTTTTCAACAATGCAATATATATTTTGAAAACCAATTGACAAATCATTTACAACGAACTTTAGAATATTTATCACTTAGAATATTTTCCAAATAAGTTAATTTTCTACCTATGTCATACATTTCTAAAATAAAAGAATGTTTTAGTATTTTTCAAACATAAAATAATAAATACAATTTTTCGTAGTTAGTGATAGGTAAAATTAATAAGAAAATAATTTTATTTATCGTATAATTTATTAAATTAACTAATTATGAACAAATATGTTAACTATAAATGAAAACATTACTTTAAATGACTTAAAAAATATTTTTTCAGAAGTATT
>JAYTXK010000065.1:0-3359 GCA_043743005.1 Ignavibacteriota bacterium | reverse complement strand
TGTCCAATATACATCTTCTTTAATTGCAGGTGTAAATTGATTAATATTCATACCCCAAATTTGTTCTTCACTCTCATTGAAGTGCAATTGCGAAAATGGAATTTTCATTTCTGCAGTCCACCCTAAAGCATCAATATTAGTAGCACCTTCCCAAACTGGGTCAAAAGTAAAATCTCTATTATATTCATCATCTCCAGTAGCTATATAATCAGATTTTGAGCCACTGGCAGCAAGTAAAAAAGTAAATGAAGTACGTCTATCCAAAAATGGATCTAAAATAAACATTACTTTTTCAGCATTAAAAGTATTATCTCTTTTAAAAGCACTCGAGCGAATACTTGAAATATCTTTACGAAACATACGAGCAGAAAAATAGATTGCTTCATCATCATAGATAATTCTACATTCCATTTTCTCGCTTGGTACTGCTCCCTCAATAGGCTCTTTTACCTTAAAATCTTTAATTATGATTGCATTTTTCCAAGCCTCATCATCAAGGTTACCATCAATATGTGGGGATTTCCCTGATATTCTTGTTGCAATTGCAGTTTGCTCAGCAAATAAATTTATAGTAAATAAATATACTATCAATATAAATAAAAATACATTTCTCATTTTAATTCCAATTTGAAATTGAAATTATGAAATTATTATTATATTTTTGAGAACAAATATTTAATTTCCTATTCTTTTACAAATTTATAAGTTGAATTATCTATTTTTAGATAATATACTCCATTTGCTAATTTAGATACATCTATGCTTTCTTTCATTTCACATTCAATTAGTTTAGTGCCTAATATGTTTATGATTTGAATAGTTTCATTTCCTTTAAATTCAGATATTTTGATATATAGTTTGTCTTTAACTGGATTTGGTGTAAAAGGTAGTATGTCAGATGAGTTGATGTCATCAACTGCTAAATCAACTATTCCTTCACCTAATATAATACAAAGACTATCTACATCACGTGCATCTGAACTAAATATAATTGTATCTATATATTTAATACTTTTTGTAGGTTTAAAATAAACAAGAAAGTCTTTAGATTTTCCTGCACCAATTATCAAAGGATTTGCTTTTGATAATTTTGGAAATAATGTTGCTAAATTTGTTGTAAATGCAGGATTATGCAAAGCAGTGAAACCTGAAATAAATAAATCAGCAATTTTTGAAGTATTTCTAATGCTTAGTGTTCTATTTTGAGGATTTGAATTATCAACATTTACTTGACCAAAATTATAATCATCAACTAAAATTTCAGGTTGATCTAAAATAGCATTTAATTCAATTTTATATCCAAAAACACAATCATCGCCAACACCAATTGAATCTACAAATTTTGTAACTCCAGATTTTAATAAATTTGAATCAGGAGTAAATGTAACTTTTACTAATAAAGAATCTCCTATATTCATAAATTTTGGTAATATCCAATTAGAAGGTGTCATTTTAAATCCAGCATTATTATTTAATAAATGCAGATTAATAATATTTACCTCTTTGTTACTACTATTTTTTATCCACACATCTTTGGTTACTGGTGTATCATTCGGTTTGAAAGTGCCAAAACTTTGTAATTTAGAAATATTTAAAATGGTTGCAAAATGTTCAATTTGAATAATTGTATCATTACCAGCTCTATCTTTGAATACTAAAGTAGCTTTTGATTCTTTAGTCGAATCAATTGGAGTAAGTTTCCAAGTTGCTATTATAGTTTCACCAGAAGTAATTTCACTTATTTTAAAAATATAATTATATGAATAATTTGTATCCTGTAGCATATATGCATCAGACAAATTGGACCTAAGTGCTAAGTCATCTGGTTTATCTGTTACAGTTCCATTATTAACAGAACCATCACAATTTTGTTTAAAGAAAGGCATAGGAGATAAGCTATCTTTTGATTCCAAGAATTTTAAACCAGTAGATGCTGGAAAGCCATAAGAATCATAGTAATCAAAACCATAATTATATGCAGCAAATTTAAAACCTTTCAAGCTTCTTATTTTAAATACACCATCTCTAGGAATTGCTATATTCTTCACCCCATAATATTTACCATTGATAGGTATTTTTGCAAATATTGTATCTTTTCCATCATAGCTTGCTAAATTTTTAAACACCCATTGAATACCATTCCAAATTCCAAATTCTAAATCATCTGGCATTTTTCCTAATTCATTAAGCTCATAACAGATATTCATAAAACTATAACTCATTTTCTCTCCACCAGCTGCATTAACTGCTGCAAACATAATATCACTTTGGTATTGTTCTACTGGTAAAATCAGCATTTGAAATGGGTCTGTATTTGTTGGTACAGGGTCATCAGTAGTTCCAGGATTGTAATACATTATTGATATTGGCTTATCTGCTGTATATATTACAGGGTAAGGAGATTTTGGGTTATTAAGAGGAGTTGCTCTTTCTTCAATATATCCTGTCCCACTTACTCCACCACTTGTTTTTATTGTAAACACATAATTACCGTCTCTGTAAATTTGCGTATTAGGATACTTTGCAAAAATTCTAATCAATCCTGGCTTACTTCTATCATGGCAAACTGGAATTAATAATGACTTACCCCAAGTTTCTGTAGGTATTTCCATTTCAGCATTGTAATCACAAGCATATACTTCCAAAGGAATATCTGCACAATGAACTCCAGAATTGACTGCTACAGGTTTATTAGCTACTATCTTTGAACCTGCAATATCCATATACTTTTTGTATGCACCTACTACATATACATCTCCTTTTTGAAGAGTTGCATTTACTGACTGACCAGCAGTTAAAAATCCTTTTGATGAAGTTTCAACTTTTGATTTGCCATCACCACCCATAGTGTATGTGAACTTAGTGTTATCATAAGCTGCAGTTATTAAAGTCCAAGCTACTAATCCATCCCAAAATGATGATGTATAAGGACCAGCAATATATTCTTTACCCAATCCATTTGTAGGCAGGCACAAGAATCCATCACTTGTATATTTAAATCTTACCATTACATATACTACACAGGGATTATCTGAAAATATATGAATACCCAAGCCTTTATAAACTTTAGCAGGAGGAGTTGAATCTCCAAAATTATGCAAAAATGGCTGCCCCTCGGCAGGACTTAAGTCGAAAACTGTTGAGCCACCTGCATTTAATGATCTTGTTTCATATTTCCCTCTTCCGAGTATTTCCAAAGTAATTTTATTTTTATTAGGGGTAACGCAAAAGCATCTAATAAAATTTTGACCTGGAGTATCTTCATAAGCTGGAGGAATAGAAAACCAGTAATCTCTACCTGCACTCGTTGTACCAACTAATTGAGGTAATTTTGTTTTTATATCATTTTCATCAAATTT
>JAYTXK010000064.1:0-1952 GCA_043743005.1 Ignavibacteriota bacterium | reverse complement strand
AATTAGTATTATTGCAATTAGCTCAAATGATATAGTTAATTATCCTCAAGATTCACCTGAAAAAATGCTTGAATTTCTGAAAGAATATAACCTTACTTTTACATATCTATATGATGAAACTCAAGAAGTTGCAAAAGCATATAAAGCTGCTTGCACTCCAGATTTCTATTTATTTGATAGTAATTTAAGTTTAGCATATCGTGGTCAATTTGATGATTCAAGACCTTCAAATGGATTGCCTGAAACTGGTTTAGATATTAGAAATGCAGTTAATGCTTTACTAAAAAATGAAAAAGTAAATGAAAATCAAATACCAAGCATTGGTTGTAATATCAAGTGGAAGATATGAACTTAATTGTAATTTATTCAAATCACATTTAATATTAAAATGAAAATAGACATTCATACTCATATTATTCCCGAAAACATACCAAATTATTCTAAAAAATTTGCTTATAATGGGTTCGCTCATCTTGAACATCACAAGCCTTGCTGTGCAAGAATGATGAAAGATAATGTGTTCTTTCGTGAAATACAGCATAATTGCTGGGATGGAAAACAAAGAATTAAAGAGTGTGATGAACATAAAGTAGATATTCAAGTTTTATCAACAATTCCTGTTCTTTTCAATTATTGGGCTAAACCAAAGGATACTTTAGAAACTTCAAAATTTTTAAACAATCATATTGCTGGTCTGGTTACTGATTTTCCAAGCAGATTTGTTGGATTGGGTACTGTGCCAATGCAGGATTCAAAACTTGCTATTCAAGAAATGGAAAGATGTACTAATGATTTGAAATTTCCCGGACTTGAAATTGGTTCAAATATAAATGGTACAAATTTAGATGATAAAAGTCTGTATCCATTTTATGAAGCTGCTGAAAGCCTTAATTGTGCATTATTTATTCATCCTTGGGAAATGCTTGGTGCTGATAGAATGAAAAAATACTGGATGCCTTGGCTAGTAGGTATGCCTGCAGAATCTGCTTTAGCAATATGTTCAATGATATTTGGTGGTATATTTGAAAAATTCCCTAAGTTAAAAGTTTGCTTTGCACATGGTGGAGGTTCTTTTCCAGCAACAATTGGTAGAATTGAGCATGGATTTATTGCAAGACCTGATTTGGTAGCTATTGATAATAATATAAGCCCAAGAGAATATATTGGTAAATTTTATGTTGATTCATTAGTTCACGATGAAAACTTTTTGAAGTATTTAATTGAACTAATTGGCTCTGAACGAATAACTCTCGGAAGTGATTATCCTTTTCCATTGGGAGAAGATATACCCGGTAAAATGATTGAATCATTGAACTTATCAAAAGAAGTAAAAGAAAATTTACTTTATAAAACAGCTATAGAATTCCTTGGTCTAAAGATTTAGGTAAATAAGCCTTTTCTCTTTATTAGTTCGATTTACTTTAAGCGTGGAGCCTAAGTTTCAGTCTTTTTCTCGTCATTCCCA
Organism: Ignavibacteriota bacterium; assembly: GCA_043743005.1. Classification (GTDB taxonomy): domain Bacteria; phylum Bacteroidota; class Ignavibacteria; order Kapaibacteriales; family UBA2268; genus JAPLFM01. The sequence continues at coordinate 487 of JAYTXK010000064.1, read as the reverse complement.
ACTTGATTTGGAGTAAAGAGTTTGGTATTTATATTTTCAAAGAACTAATTAAGAAAAACCCTCTGTCAGCAAGCTGACATCTCCATTTCAATAAGGGAGAATGAAATTCTACTGCAATTGTAACTCTCTGATTTATATAGCATTTAACAAATATCTTTGCAGTGATTTAGGCTTTTTATTACCGATATTTCGCTCCGATGGAGCTGAAGAAAAACAAAATAAATCAAATTATTTCTACAAACAAACAACTCCTCTGGAGTTAAAGAAATTTCAAAGAACAATTTTAATCAAAATTTACTGCAATTGCAACTTTATAATTTATCAAGTACTTAACATAAATCTTTGCAGTAATTGCAGTGAATTTGTTGTTTTTTGGTATTGATTTCCTCCTCCCCGATTTTTGACTTTATGTCAAAAATTTTTGGGGAGGAACGAGGTGGGGTTCTTAATTCGTTTTTTGAAATACTAATACCAAACTCTTGACTTC